>NZ_JBFABB010000073.1:31349-36104 GCF_040640035.1 Micromonospora sp. NPDC023633
GGTCAACACCTTAACTCGCCGTTGGGGGGGGCCCCCACCTCTTTTTTCTCCCCGGGGTCGGGGGGCGGGGGCGGGGGGCGGGGGCGGGAGGGCAGGGGGGTCAGCGGCGGGACTCGGCGGGTTCGTCGGGGCCGATGAAGGCTTCGCTGCGGGCGTCGCCGTCGTCGCTGCCGCCGAAGACCCGGGCATCGTCGGGCACCTCGGCGTCGGTGAGGCGACGCACCGGCCGGCGGGGTCGTACCCACTGCCACGCCAGGTTGCTCTCCGCGTCCCCGACCTCGGTACGCATCCGGGGCATGGCGGTCGGCCGGTGGTCCCGGATCCAGGCGACCAGGTGCTCGCGGACCAGGCAGCGCAGGTCCCAGAGGCTGCCGGCGTCGGCGGCGCTCACCAGGGCGCGCACCTTGACCGTTCCGCCCGTCGCGTCGGTCACCTGGAGCACGCAGACCCGGCCGTCCCACAGGTCGGTGCCCTCCACCAGACGGCGCAGCTCCTCCCGCATCGCCTGCACCGGGATCGCCCAGTCGAGGTCGAACTCGGCGGTGCCCAGCACCGCCGCCTCGGTCCGGGTCCAGTTCTGGAACGGCTTGGTGGTGAAGTACGAGGTGGGCAGGATCAGCCGCCGGTCGTCCCAGATCTGCACGACCACGTAGCTGAGCGTCAGCTCCTCGATGCGGCCCCACTCCCCCTCGACCACCACCACGTCGTCGAGGCGGACCGCGTCGCTGAAGGCGAGCTGGAGGCCGGCGAAGACGTTGCTCAGCAGGCTCTGCGCGGCCAGCGCGGCGACCACACCGGCCACACCGGCGCTGGTCAGCACGCCGGCGCCGATGCCGCGTACGGCGGGGAAGGTCATCAGCATCACGCCGACCGCCAGCACGACGATCACCGCGATCGTCAACCGGCGCAGCATGACCACCTGGGTCCGCACCCGCCGCGCGTGCCGGTTGTCCGGCACGTCCACCCGGAACCGGGCCAGTGCGGTGTCCTCCGCCACGACGAGCAGCGAGGCGACCAGCCAGGCGACGCTGGCGATCACGGCGAGCACCAGCAGGTGCAGCAGCACCTGCCGCCACTGGTCGCCGACCGCGTAGCCGGTGCTGAACCGCACGGCGAACTGGACGGCGACGACCGTGGCGGCGACCTGGATCGACCGGTGTGCGTGGTCGGTGAGCTCGGTCAACAGCAGGGAACGCCGACCGACCCGCCGGATCACGCGGTGCGCGACCTCGACCGCGAACAGGGCGATCGCCGCCGCGGCGAGCGTGGCGACGATCGTCCCGAGGTAGCTCTGCACAGGTTCTTTCCTCCTCCTGGCGCCGGGCACGTGCTTCGGGCAAAGGCCCAATGGTGCCCGGCGACGCCGGAATCGACCAGGCTCAGACCTTGCGATACCGGGACTGGAGGAAGCAGAACAGGCCGAAGGCGGCGATACCGAGCGCCACCAGGGTGAGCAGCACCTGGCCGTACGCCTGGTCACGCAGCGTGCGCAGGGCCGCGTCCAGACCGCGGGCCTTCTCCGGGTCGTAGTTCACGGCGGCCAGGATGATCAGCAGGCCGGAGATGCCGTACGCGACGCCCTTGGCGACGTAGCCGGCGATGCCCAGCCGGCGGGTGAGCTGGCGCGTCTTCGGGCTCATCTCACCGGCCTTGAGGTGCTTCTCGAAGCGCTTGATCAGCCCGTAGATCACCAGGCCGACGCCGATCGCGGCGAGGATGAGCCCGGCCAGGCCGACCAGCCAGCGGCCGCCGGAGGACTCCATGGCCTTGCCGGTCAGCGCCTCCTGCTGGTCGGCGCTGTTGGAGCTGGCGTCCTTGAAGACCTTGAAGGCCGTCCAGGCGAAGTAGAGGTAGACGATGGTCCGCCCCAGCGAGGCGAGCCGCTCCCAGACCCGCTCCTTGCCGCGCTCGGCGCGGTGCCCGACAGCCGCCTCCAGGGCCTGCCAGATCGCCATGGCGAGCAGGCCGACCGCGATCGTGACGACGAGGAACTTGCCCAGCGGCTGGGCGGCGATGGTGCGCAGCGCGCCGGACTGGTCGCCGTCGCCGCCGGGCTTGCCGAACGCGATCTGCAACGCCAGCCAGGCGAACAGGAGGTGCACGATGCCGTAGCCGATGAAGCCGACTCTGGCCAACAGTTCGAGCCACCTGCTGTTCGCCGTGCGGGAGGCGGTGGCTTCGGCGTTCCGGGTGAGTGACATGGCGCCACAATCACCGAATACGAAGATTTCCAAACGTCGGCCACCGCCGCCCCGGCCAGGTCAGTTGCCCGGGTTCCTCGACACCCTGATCTTGACCTCCTGGTCGGTGACGCTGTCCAGCGTCACGGCGAAGCCGCCGACCTCGGTGGCCTGCTGGCCCGTCGTCAGCGACAGCTGCTCGCCGGCGACCTCCACGGTCACCTGGTCGCCCTGCGCGCCGATCAGCTTGGCCTCCACGCCGAGGATGGTGGCGCTGGCGTCCACGCCCCGGTCGAAGGTGACCGTGCAGGCGTCCAGGCCGCAGTCGGTGCTGGCGCCCTCGGAGCTGCAACCGGCGAGCACGGCGACGCCGAGCGCCAGGCCAGCCAGCAGGCCGGCGGCACGGCGGGTGGGGGTCAGCGGGGAGGGAACACGTCGGTTCGTCACCCCGCCAAGGGTACGAGACGCCGGCCACTCCGGCAGCGCGTGATCATCCGCCCAGGTGGGGCGCCCGGCAGCGCGTGATCATCCGCCCAGGTGGGGCGCCCGCGGCGGGGTTAGGGTCCCGGGCATGCCGTTCGACATCGCCCGCACCCGGGCCGCCTACCCCGCCCTCGCCGAGGGCTTCGTCCACCTCGACGGCGCCGGCGGCACGCAGACCGCCAGCCCGGTCGTCGAGGCGGTCGCCGCCGCCATGCGCGCGGCGGTGGGCAACCGCAGCGCGGCCTTCGCGCCCGGCCGGCGGTCGCTGGAGATGGTGGCCGCCGCCCGTACGGCCGTGGCCGACCTGCTCGGCGCCGAGCCCGACGGGGTGGTGCTGGGCCCGAGCGCGACGGCGCTGACGTACACCCTGGCCCGGACCCTGGGCGCCGGGTGGCGCCCCGGCGACGAGGTCGTGGTCTCCCGGTTGGACCACGACGCGAACGTACGCCCCTGGGTGCAGGCCGCCGAGGCGGCCGGCGCGACGGTGCGCTGGGCCGAGTTCGACCGGGACACCGCGGAGCTGCCGGCGGCCCGCTACGCGGAGCTGGTCGGCGAGCGGACCCGGCTGGTCGCGGTGACGGCGGGCAGCAACGCGACCGGCACCGTCCCGGACGTGGCGGCGATCGCCGCGACCGCGCACGCCGCCGGCGCGCTGGTCTGCGTCGACGGGGTGCACTCGGTGCCGCACGGCCCCACCGACGTCGCCGCGCTGGGCGCCGATTTCCTGGTCACCAGCGCGTACAAGTGGTCGGGCCCGCACCTGGCCGCGATGGTGGCCGCCCCGGCGACGTGGGAGCGGCTGCGCCCGGCGAAGCTGCTGCCCTCCTCCGACGCGGTGCCGGACCGCTTCGAGTACGGCACCCCGAGCTTCCCCCTGCTGGCCGGCGTGGCCGCCGCCGTGGACCACCTGGCCGGGCTGGACCCGAGCGCCACCGGCAGCCGGCGCGAACGGCTGCTCGTCGGGCTGGCCGCCGCGCAGGCGTACGAGGAGTCGCTGCTGGACCGGCTGCTCGCCGGGCTGGCCGCGCTGCGCGGGGTCACGGTGCTGGGCTCCCCCGCCCGGCGCTGCCCGACGGTGTCCTTCCGGCTGGCCGGGCTCTCCCCGCAGCGGACCCAGGAGGAGCTGGGCGCGGCCGGCTTCTGCCTCTCCGCCGGCGACTACTACGCCTACGAGTACTTCCAGGCCATGGGGCTGCGGGACAGCGGCGGGGCGGTGCGCGCCAGCCTCTACCACTACAACACCGTCGACGAGGTGGACCGGTTGCTCGGTGAACTGGACCGGCTCGCCGGTGGCGGGGGCAGAATGGCCGGGTGAGCACCCTGGTCGAGGACAATCCCGCCAAGCACCGGTTCGAGATCCTGGTCGACGACGCGCTGGCCGGCTTCACCGCGTACCTGCCGCGCGGCGAGGTGCTGGTCTTCACCCACACCGAGGTCGGATCGCGGTTCCAGAACATGGGCGTCGGCGCGGCCCTGGTGCGGGGCACCCTCGACCAGCTCCGCGAGCGCGGCACGACGGTGGTGCCGCGCTGCCCGTTCATGGCGGCCTTCATCGACCGCCACCCCGAGTACGCCGACCTGGTCACCCCCGGGCCGTAGCGCGGGGGCGCCGGGCGGTCAGCGACCCACCAGCAGCCCGGCGGCGGCGTGGGCGGCGGCCCGGGTGGCGCCGTGGGTGGCGACGTGGACCGCGCCGGTGACCAGCTCGGGCACGCCCAGCTCGACCACGACCGCGTCCGGGCGGGCGGCCAGCGCGCGGGTCACCGACGCCCGCATCCAGTCGTGCCGGTGCAGGTCGCGCACCACCAGCACCACGCACCGCCCGGCCGCCCCGGCGGTCGGGTCGGCGGGCACGTCGGCCTCGGCGTAGCGGACGGTGGTGGTGCCGGCGAGCAGGTCGGCCAGCGGGGCGGCGAGGCCCCACGGGGTCTCCGGACCGATCGCGATGTTGCGCGGCGGCTCGAACTCGACCACGTGCGCGGGACCGGTCAGTGGCAGCGCGCCGACGCCGGCGGGCGCGGTGGTGACCCGCAGCGCCCGGCGGGCGGCGGCCAGCCCGACGGCCGAGCCGGCGGCGGTCGGGCGGGGCCGG
>NZ_JBFABB010000074.1:0-4018 GCF_040640035.1 Micromonospora sp. NPDC023633
GCGGTGGCCGGCGGCTCGCGGTCGCCGTCGCCGCCGCGCTGGTGCTGCTGCTGGCCGTGCTGGCGAGCTTCGCGCTCGGCAGCCGGGCGCTGGCCGTCGACGAGGTGTGGCGCGCGCTGGTCGCGCCGGACGGCGGCGAGGCCGCCACCATCGTGCGGGAGCTGCGGATGCCGCGCACCGCGCTGGGCCTCGCCGTCGGGCTGGCGCTCGCCGTCGCCGGGGTCCTCTTCCAGGCACTCACCCGCAACCCGCTGGCCGAACCGCGGATCCTCGGCATCAGCGCCGGCGCGTCGTTCGGTGTGGTGCTGGCCATCTCCGTCTTCGGCGTGGGCACCCTCGCCGGGTACGTCTGGTTCGGCATCGCCGGCGCGCTCGGCGCCGGCGTGCTGGTCTTCGCCGTCGCGGCCAAGGCCCGCGAGGGCGCCAGCCCGGTCACCCTCGCGCTGGTCGGCGCGGCCCTCGACGCCAGTCTCGCCTCCGTGGTGTACGCGCTGCTCAGCATGGACGCCCGCACCTTCGAGGAGTACCGCTTCTGGGTGGTCGGCGGGCTGACCGGCCGGGACCTCACGGTGGCCGCCCAGGTGCTGCCGTTCGTGCTCGCCGGGCTGGCGCTGGCCGCGCTGGTCGCCCGGGGCCTGGACGCGCTCGCCCTCGGCGACGACGTGGCCCGGGGCCTGGGGCACCGGATCGGGCTGGTCCGTCTCGGCGGCGGCGTCGCCGCGGTGCTGCTCACCGGGGCGGCCGTCGCCGCGGCCGGGCCGATCGCGTTCGTCGGGCTCGCGGTGCCGCACCTGGCCCGCGCCCTGGTCGGCGCCGACCACCGCTGGACCCTCGCGGTCTCGGCGCTGCTCGGGCCCGCGCTGCTGCTCGGCGCCGACGTCGTCGGCCGGCTCGTCGCGCCGCCCGGGGAGGTGCCCGCGGGCATCGTCACCGCGCTGATCGGCGCCCCGCTGCTGGCCTTCCTGGTCCGCCGCGCGAAGGTGGTGACGGCGTGACCGCCGCCCCGACCACCGACCGGCCGGCGGGTCGTCCCCGCGTCGGCGTCACCGCGCTGCCCGGGCGTTCGCTGGTGCGGGTCGGCCCGGTCACCGTGCAGGTCCGGCGCCGCTCGGTGCTGGTCGCCGCCGTGCTGGTCGTGCTGCTGCTGGCCGCGGGGGTGCTCAGCCTCTCCCTGGGCACCCCGTACGTCGCCCCGGCCGACGTGCTGCACGCCCTCTCCGGCGCCGGCACCCCGTACGACCTGGTGGTCCTCGACCTGCGGCTGCCCCGGCTGGTGCTGGCCGCGGTGGCCGGCGCGGCCTTCGGGGTGGCCGGCACGCTGATCCAGAGCGTGGCCCGCAACCCGCTCGCCAGCCCCGACGTCGTCGGCATCACCCAGGGCGCCGGTCTCGCCGCGACGGTGGCCCTGACCGGCGGCGTCGCCGCCGTCCTCGTGGCGCCGGCGGCGCTGGTCGGCGGGCTGGTCGCCGCCGTGCTGCTGTTCGTCCTCGGCGCCCGGCACGGGCTGGCCGCCCAGCGGTTCGTGCTCGCCGGCGTGGCGGTCGCCTTCGCGCTGCGGGCCCTGACCGAGGTGGTCATGCTCACCGCCGACCCGATCGACGGGCTGCGCGCGCAGATCTGGCTGATCGGCACGCTCGCCGGCAAGGGCTGGACCGAGAGCCTCTGGATCGCCCTCACCCTGGCCGCGCTCCTGCCGGTGCTGGCCTGGGCCGGCTGGGCGCTGAACAGCACCGCCCTGGACGACGACACGGCCCGGGGGATCGGCCTGCGCCCGGCGGCCCGCCGGGTCGGCCTCGCCGGCACCGGGGTGCTGGCCGCCGCGATGGTCACCGCCCAGGTCGGCGCGGTGGACTTCGTCGCCCTGGTCGCCCCGCAGCTGGCCCGCCGGCTGGTCCGCGCCGAGCGTCCGCCGCTGGTCTGCGCCGCGCTGCTCGGGGCGCTGCTGCTGGTGCTGGCCGACCTGGGCGGCCGGCGGCTGTTCGCCCCCACCCAGCTGCCCGCCGGCGTGCTGACCGCCGCCATCGGCGGCCCGTACCTGATCTTCCTGCTGCTCCGCGGCCGGCGGCGGTCCTCGTGATGTCCCACCCTGGCAAGGAGGCGTGATGCTCTCCACCCGCGACCTGGTCGCCGGCTACGACGAGCGGACCGTGCTGGACGGGCTCGACCTGGAGCTGCCCGGCGACGCGTTCACGGTGATCGTCGGGCCCAACGCCTGCGGCAAGTCCACCCTGCTGCGCACCATGGCCCGCCTGCTCACGCCCCGGCGCGGCGCCGTGCTGCTGGACGGCACCGCCATCCGGGACCTGCCGACCCGCGAGGTCGCCCGCCGGCTCGGCGTGCTGCCGCAGAGCCCGCTGGTCCCGGAGGGGGTGACCGTCGCCGACCTGGTCGGCCGGGGCCGGCAGCCGTACCAGCGGTGGTGGCGGCAGTGGTCGGAGTCCGACGGCGTCGCCGTCGACCGGGCCATGGCGCTCGCCGACGTGACCGGGCTGGCCGACCGGCCGGTCGACACCCTCTCCGGCGGGCAGCGGCAGCGCGTCTGGATCGCCATGACGCTCGCCCAGGACACCGAGGCGTTGCTGCTGGACGAGCCCACCACCTTCCTCGACCTCGCCCACCAGGTGGAGGTGCTGGACCTGCTGCACCGGCTGCGCGTCGAGCGGGGTCGCACGGTCGTCGCCGTGCTGCACGACCTCAACCAGGCCGCCCGGTACGCCGACCACCTGATCGCGATGCGCTCCGGCGCCGTGGTGGCCGCCGGGCCGCCCCGGGAGATCCTCACCGCCGACCTGGTCCGGGACGTCTTCGGCCTCGACTGCGTGGTCGTGCCCTGCCCGGTGACCGGGGCGCCCCTGGTGGTGCCCGCGCTCACCAGTCCCTCCCTGGCTCGCCCCTTCGCCCGGGACGCGGCGACGCCGCTGACCGGCTCGTACCCTTCGAAAGGAATCTGATGCGTCGTCTCGCCGCCGCCCTCACCGCGGCGTTGGCCCTCGGCGTCGGTCTCACCGCCTGTGGTGAGAGCGACCCGGTCGCCGGCACCACCACCGGGGAGACCCGGGAGATCACCCACGCCATGGGCACCACGAAGGTGCCGGCGGAACCCAAGCGGGTCGTCGTGCTCGACACCGACAAGATCGACACGGCCCTGTCCCTGGGCGTCACGCCCGTCGGCGCCGCCACCGCCGGCGAGGCGAAGAGCTGGCCGACCTACTTCGGCGAGGAGAAGCTGGCCGCCATCAAGGAGGTCGGGGTGCTCACCGAGCCCGACCTGGAGGCCATCAACGCCCTCAAGCCGGACCTGATCCTGGGCAGCAAGTTCCGCCAGGAGAAGTTCTACGACGAGCTGGCCGCCATCGCGCCGACCGTCTTCACCGAGAAGGTGGGCACCACCTGGAAGGAGAACTTCCTCTTCGACGGCAAGGCGCTCGGCAAGGAGCAGCAGGCCAAGGATCTGCTGGCCACGTACGAGACGCGGGCCAGGGAGTTCGGCGGCAAGCTCGGCGACGCCGCCAACCGCAAGGTCTCCATCGTCCGCTTCATGCCGACCGAGATCCGGGTGTACGGGCCGGACTCGTTCTCCGGCATCGTCATCGGCGACACGGGGCTGGGCCGCCCCGAGCGGCAGCAGCTCACCGGCAAGGAGGACCGGCGGATGGACCGGGTCAGCCCGGAGCGGATCGGCGAGGTCGACGGTGACGTCGTCTTCGTGACCGCGTACGGCGAGAAGGCCGCCGCCGAGCAGGCCAAGGTCACCGGCGGGACGCTCTGGAAGGGGCTGTCGGCGGTCAAGGCGGGCAAGGCGCACGTCGTCTCCGACGAGATCTGGATGACCGGCATCGGCATCGGCGCCGCCAACAAGATCCTCGACGACCTGGAGAAGTACCTCACCGCCTGACCACGTCGCCCGGGCCATCGGGCAACCACCAGTGGTGGGGGGCGCCCGGGGGGGGGGGGCCCCCCCGCGGTCTGGGGGGGAGGGGCGGCCCGGGGGGGGGGGGGGGCGCGCCCGGCGGGCCCC
>NZ_JBFABB010000074.1:4028-36095 GCF_040640035.1 Micromonospora sp. NPDC023633
TCCTCCTGCAGCTTGAGAATCCCCCCCCCGGCGCACCCCGTGCCCCGGTCCCGGTCCCACCCCCGTGGGGGCCCCGCCCGGGGGGCGGGGCCCCCACCACTGCGTTCTGCGGGTCAGGCCCGGCCGGCGGGGGCCGGCTCCGCGGCCCGGCGGCCGCCGGTCAGCAGGTGATCGACGCTGAGTCGGCCAGCCCCGACCGCCGCCAGCAGCAGGCTCGCCGCGCCGAGGACGAGAACCAGCTCGTAGCCGCCCTTGTCGACGAACAGGCCGTTTCCGGCGTGCACGAAGATGAACGCGCCGAGCATGTTCAGCGCGAGCAGGACGCCGGCGACCGGGACGACCGCGCCGATGATCAACGCCGCCCCGCCGAGCAGCTCGAGGCCCGTGGCGAACCACGCGGACACGGTCGGCAGGGGTACGCCGGCCTGGTCGAAGAAGGCGGCGGTCCCGTCGACGCCGTTGGTGACCAGCTTCTGCCAGCCGTGGGCGAAGAAGACGATGCCGACGCCGATCCGGGCGAGCAGCATCGCGACGTCACGGACGGTAGCGGGCAGGGTCATGGTTCTGCTCCTCATGCTGGGTGGATTGCCGCACGGCCGTCGGGGTCGACGTGCGCCGTGTCACGGATGGCCGGACGCGACGCGACCGGCGGGGCACCTCGTGGCCCGGATCTCGGTCCGCCCGGGCCTGGCGGATGCCGCCGGGGACCACCGTACCGGCAGATGGTTGAAGGCTCAACCGTTGACGAGGAAGGTAGTTGTGACGCACACCTGCCGACCAGCGGATCGGCGAGGTCGACGGGGTCCGACGAGATCGGGATCACCGGGATCGGCATGGGCGCCGCCGACAAGATCCTCGACGACCTGGAGAAGTTCCTCATCGCCTGACCCGACCGCTACGGCTGCCGCGCGTCACCCGCCACGGACTCGCCGGCGGCGCGCCGCAGCGAGCGGTAGCGGGGGAGGTCCTCGCGGGCCGGCCCGCCCTGCCGGACCCGCTCGGCCGGCCACGCCGCCGGCTGGTCCGGCACCCGGGGGGCCTCCCCGCTCTCCGTCACCAGGTCCTCGGTCTCCTGGACCAGGTAGTGCGGCCGGCGCTTGGTCTCGTAGTAGATCCGGCCGATGTACTCCCCGATCACGCCCAGGATCGTCATCTGGATGCCGCCGAGGCCGATCACGCTGACGATGATGGTGGTGTAGCCGGGAACGTCGATCCCCTTGTCGACGGCGTCCGCGACCACCCAGGCCATGTAGACCACCGCGATCAGGGTGAGGAACAGGCCGGCGTAGATCGCCAGCCGCAGCGGCCGGTTGTTGAACGACAGCAGCCCGTCGAACGCGTAGTTGAACAGCTTGCCGAACGTCCACCTGCTCCGCCCCGTCTGCCGGGTCTGGTTGCCGTGCGCGACCACCACCGTGCGGAACCCGATCCAGGAGAACAGCCCCTTCGAGAAGCGGTTGTACTCCGGCATCGCCAGCACCGCGTCCACCGCGAGCCGGGACAGCAGCCGGAAGTCACCCGCCCCGTCCAGCAGCCGCACGTCGATCCACCAGTTGACCACCCGGTAGAAGGACCGCGAGGCCAGCATCCGTACGAACCGGTCCCCGCGCCGGTCCCGGCGGGCGATCACCTGGTCGAAGCCCTGCCGGTACAGCGCCACCATGTCGGGCAGCAGGCGCGGCGGATGCTGGAGGTCGGCGTCCATGATGACGACCGCGTCCCCGGTGGCCCGCTCCAGCCCGGCCAGCATCGCCGCCTCCTTGCCGAAGTTCCGGCTCAGCGACGTGTAGCGCACGGTGGGATCGGCGGTGGCGAGCCGGCGCAGCGCCACGAGGGTGCCGTCGGAGCTGCCGTCGTCGACGTAGACCACCTCGACGTCGACGTCGGACAGCTCCGCGACCGCGGCGGTCACCGCCGTGTGCAACCGCTCCACCGAGGACTCCTCGTTGAAGCAGGGCACCACCACCGACAGGCGCATCTGCGTCACCGGGTCCGGCCGGTGCCCGAGGGTGCCCGGCCCGCGCCGCGCCGCCCCGCGCCTTCACAGGCGGTAGACCAGCACACCATCGATCTCCTCCCGGGTGACGCCCAGCCCGTCGAACGGCCGGTTCGCGATGCCCTCCCAGGGCGTGCCGGCGGTCCAGCCCGGCAAGGCGACCACGGACCGCACCCCGATGCCCCGCAGGTACGCCACGCTGCCCGGGTCGGGGAAGGCGGCCGTCGCGGCCCGGGTCTGCGCCTGGGTCACCGGCTCGAACCCGGCCAGCCCGTTCGTCACCCGGGGGAACCCGTCCGTCGTCCACAACATGAAGATCAGATCGACCGCGCCGCCGGCGGGCAGCACCAGCATCGGTTCCCCCGCCGTACGCATCGCGGCCGGTGGCGGCGGCACCACCGGATGCGCCGTCCGGTTGACCCCCTCCAGCCCGACCAGGGCCAGGGGCACCAGCAGGACCACCGGCGCCAGGAACCTGGCCCAGCCCCGGGACGACCACCGCCGCACCGCCGTGGCGAACACCGTCACCGCGCCCGCCGCCAGCACGGCCAGCAGCAGGCTGGTCCAGTGCATCATCCGGCCCGGCGTGCGCAGCGCGTCCCAGCCCGGCAGGTGCTTGGACAGCGTCAGGTAGCCCGGATCGCCGTCGCCGCCGAGGGTGACGCCCAGGCCCAGCAGCACCGTGCCGAGCACACCGAGCCCCAACGCGAGCCGGTGCCGGGCCGGGAACACCGAGACGAACAATCCCGCCGCGGCCAACGCGAGCAGGACCATCCCGGGCAGCAGCGCCATCTCCGGCGGCCAGGAGAGCTGTTCCCGGGCCGCCGCGTGCCGCTCGCCCCACCACCACGAGTCCGCCGGGGCGGTGACGAAGCCGATCAGCGGCGGCGAGAACATCTCGGTCCAGGCCAGCGACCGCTCGGCCTGCGGATTGAGGTCGACGACCCGCAGGTAGACCAGCCCCAGCAGCAGCGTCACCGCGCCGAAGACGGCCCCACCGGCCAGGTCGGCGACCAGCAGCCGCCGGCCGAACGCGGGTCGTCGCCCGCGCCGCCACCACGACCAGCCGTAGCCGCCGGCCCCGACCAGCACCGCGGCCAGCAGGAAGTACACCAGTGGCAGCCCGATGCCGAAGCCCAGGCTGATCTGCCAGGCGGCGACGAGCCACCCCGCCAGGGCCCACCCGGGTCGCCGTCGCTCCGGCCGGTACCCGTGCCGCAACGACCAGCCGTGCCCGCGGGCCAGCATCGCCAGGCACAACGCGATCCCGCCGCTGGAGAGGATGTTCAGGTGGCCGGCGTGCGCCAACCGCCAGGGCGCGTACGCCCACGCGACCCCGGCGACCGCTCCGCCCAGCCGGCCCGCCCCGAGCTGCCGGGCCAGCGCGTACGCCCCGACGAAGGCCAACGCGTGCACCAGCACATACATCACGTTGTACCGGACCAGGGCGGCCTCGAAGCCCGAGCCGAGCATCCCGAACGGGGCGTAGCCGAGCAGGGTGTCGCTGTAGGCGTACGTGTGCGTCTCGGGGAAGAACGTGTTCGAATGCCAGAGACCGGCCGGGTTGCTGAGCACGGCGTGCCCGGCCCAGGCCATCTGCCACGCCTGCAAGGTGGGGTCGCCGATGTCGCCGGGGATGGTGCTCGCCGGATGCCGCATCGTCGGCCAGGTCAGCGCCACCGCCAGCAGCAGCCCGCCGAGCACCGCCAGCGTCCATTCGTGTCGCAGCCACCGCCACCGCTCCCGTCGGCCGGGGTCCCCGGTGGAGGGATCCTCGTCGTGCTCGGCGATCTCGGTGGACGGTCGGGCGTCCGTGGACCCGGTGGTCATGAAGATAGATGATTCACGATGCCCGTTGTCGTGTCGATCCGCCGTCCGAGATGTGGGCTCCCGGGTGGGTCCGCCGACCCCTGATCCGCCGCGCGGCGGAGGACGGGACGTCGCGGGCGATGCGGGGCCGCCCGGCCCGGCCGATGTCGGGCCGGACCGGGCGGGCGGGTCGGAGTGGTGGGCAGGGATCAGGCGGCGGAGGCCCAGATGGCCCGGAAGGCTGCCGCCTCGCCGGCCAGCCAGCGTTCGATCTGCTCGGGGCGGGCATCGGCGGGCATGCGGTGGGCCTCGCCCCGACGGACGTCGACCAGGACCGGCTCGGCGTGCGGGAGCACCGCGTCCATGTGCCGGGCCATCAGGTGCAGGGCGGCGAGCGTCGCCTCCTCGCTGGGCGGAGCCTCGTCGAAGTGCAGTCGGACGGCCTCGACGCGGCCGTCGGCGTGGCGTACGCCGAACTGGGGGTTGACCTTGACGGGCAGGTCGCCGAGCATCGCGAGCGCGTCGCGGGTCTGGGCGAGGTCGACCTCCCTCGGCTCGCCGAGGGAGCGCAGCCAGGCCGTCGCGCCGGGAACGAGGGCCTGGTAGAGCGGTCGCCAGCGGGGCTTGACCACGTCGACCACCTGGTCGAGGTGGGTGCCGCCGGTGTGGAAGGCGATGTCGGCCTTGAGCGCCTTGACGAACTGGCCGTGCGGGTTGAAGCCGGAGCGGCTGGCCCGCTGCTTGCGCAGGCCCCCGACGAAGGTGGCCTTCGTCGGGCCGGTGCGGTCGACGTAGCGGGTGAAGCCGAGCAGGGTGGCGTAGGGGGTGGGTGGGGCGGAGGCGGGCGTGGTCACGGGCGTCCTCCCAGGTCAGGACCTCGATTAGTACACACATTCTAATCGACGGGTGTGACATCTCCCAGGGTTTCTCGGGGCGTTCGTGCCCGGCCGCGCGAGGAGCCGGCCGGGAGCTGCGGCACCCCGTCCGGGCGTCCCCGCGGCGCGGCGACGGGGACGCTTCCGCGTGGCGGACGGGCGGGGCCGCTTCCGCGTGGCGGACGGGCGGGACCTCGTTCAGGCGTCCGGGCCGTCTCGGGTGTCGTCGCCGGTGTGCGCGGTGTCGCGTCGCCGTATTGGCGAATTCCGCCCCACGCCCGTGCGGCGCGGCAGCGAATCGCCATGAGAATGGCGACGCTCTCGCCGACGTTCGAGCCGGCCCTGCCGAAAAAGGGTGGAGAGTTCTCGTTCCCCGGTCGCGTCCGGAAGCCACGGAGTTCCTGGTGGGCCGGCGGTGCCGCCGTGAGCGGCGCGTTCCGCGAAGGAATTTCCTTCCACCGCAAACGACGAAGGGAAAGGAGAACCCTCTCCCTTTCCTTCTCAACATATAGCGCATCGGGGGGCTTGCGGCAAGACCCGGGTCGTGCCGCAGAATCACCGGCCGAGGCCAGGAACCGCAGAAATGGAACTCACGAAATGCGCGTGTCGTCGTCGTAGGTCGCGCGGGGACGACGACCCGCTGGTGGAACTCGCGGTGCGGCGGCGGGCGCTCGCCGCGAAGGCGCGGGTGCGCGCGCCGCCGAGCGAGGAGTACGCGCGGCGACTGCCCGGTGTCGGCGTGCCCGCGTGTCCGCGTACGCGCGCGGCAGCGCCGAGCCAGGACCCAGAACAAGATCGGAGCCGATGACGTGAACCCACCGACCACCAGCGCGTTCGACCTTCCCGAGCGCCTCTCCGCCAAGGCCGACCTGTCGCTGATCGCCGGCGACGAGCAGCACTTCGCGGCCATCGCGGAGAGCCTCGAGCAGTTGACCACCGACCTGTCCGACCGCCTCGATGCCGAGCGCAGGGCGCCCGGCGGCAAGGGCCGGCAGGCGGTGGACCGGGACACGGAGATCCGTCGGCTGACCGCCCGCCTGCGCACCCTGCGTCGCTTCGGTGTGGACCTGTGCCTCGGACACATGGTCGGCGAGGACGACCCCGAGCCCGTGTACGTCGGACGACGTGGCCTCACGGACGGCGCGGGTCGTCGGCTGCTGCTCGACTGGCGCTCGCCCGCGGCTGAGCCCTTCTTCGGCGCGACCCACGCCAACCCGATGGGTCTGGCGAGCCGCCGCAGGTACCGCTGGACCCGCGGCCGGATCACCGACTACTGGGACGAGGTGTTCACCCCGGACGGGTTCACCGGGCACGCCGCCTCGCTCGACGACCAGTCCGCCTTCATCGCCAGCCTGGGCGGCAGCCGGTCGACCCGGATGCGGGACGTGCTCGGCACCATCCAGGCCGACCAGGACGCCATCATCCGCGCGGGGTCCCGCGGCGCTCTCGTCGTCGACGGCGGTCCGGGTACGGGGAAGACCGTCGTCGCCCTGCACCGCACCGCCTACCTCCTCTACGCCGACCCTCGCCTCGGTCACCGCCGGGGCGGCGTGCTGTTCGTCGGTCCGCACCAGCCCTACCTGAGCTACGTCGCCGACGTCCTGCCCAGCCTCGGCGAGGAGGAGGTGCAGACCTGCACCCTGCGGGACCTCGTGCCCGAGGGCGCCGCGGCGACCGTCGAGACCGACCCGGACGTGGCCCTCCTGAAGTCGTCCGCGGACCTGGTGCGGGCGATCGAGGCGGCCGTCAGGTTCTACGAGGAGCCGCCGGCCAAGGGCATGACGGTCACGACCGACGAGTCCGACATCTGGCTGAGCGCCGACGACTGGGCCGAGGCGTTCGAGGCGCCGGGGCCCGGTACCCCGCACAACGAGGCGCGTGACGACATCTGGGAGGAACTGCTGACGATCCTGACGGAGAAGTGCGACGGCGACGAGCCGGACGACCTGGTCCGCAGGTCGCTGCTGCGCAACGGGGAGCTGCGCACGGCCTTCAACCGGGCCTGGCCGCTGCTTGACGCGCCCACTCTCGTCGCAGACCTGTGGTCGGTGCCCGCCTACCTGCGCAGGTGCGCTCCCTGGCTCGGCCCCGACGAGGTCCGGAAGCTGCAGCGCGACGACGCCCGCGCCTGGACGGTGTCCGACCTGCCGATGCTGGACGCGGCACGGCAGCGGCTCGGCGATCCGGAGGCGTCCGGGCGCCGGCGCCGGCATGACGCCTTCGTCGCCACCGAGCGCGCGCGCCTGGCCACGGTCGTCGACGAACTGATCCAGGCCGACGCCTACGACGACGGTGAAGGGCTGCTGACGATGCTGCACCAGCAGGACCTGCGGGACGCCCTGGTCGACGAGGCCGGACTGCCCGGCGTCGACCCGGACCTGCTCGCCGGCCCGTTCGCGCACATCGTCGTGGACGAGGCCCAGGAACTGACCGACGCGGAGTGGCAGATGTTGCTGCTCCGCTGCCCGTCCCGGAGCTTCACCATCGTCGGGGACCGCGCCCAGGCCAGGCACGGGTTCACCGAGTCGTGGCGGGAACGGCTCGAGCGGATCGGGCTCGACCGGATCGACCTGGCCTCGCTGAGCGTCAACTACCGGACGCCGGAAGAGATCATGGCCGAGGCCGAGCCGGTCATCCGGGCCGCGCTCCCGGACGCCAACGTGCCGACCTCCATCCGCGGCAGCGGCGTTCCCGTCGTACGCGGAGCTGCTTCTGATCTCGGCTCGATCCTCGACACCTGGCTCGCCGTGCACGCCGACGGCATCGCCTGCGTCATCGGCGACCCCACCTTCGAGCCGACGTCCCGCGTCCGGTCGCTGACCCCGGAACTGTCGAAGGGGCTCGAGTTCGACCTGGTCGTCCTCGTCGACCCGGAGGCATTCGGCGACGGCCTCCAGGGAGCGGTCGACCGCTACGTCGCGATGACCCGGGCGACCCGGCAACTCGTCATCCTCACCACCTCCTGACGGCGCGACCCTGCCCGGGGTGAGCGACGGGACGCCCAGCGTCAGCGGTGTCACACCTCCGGTCGCCCGGCATCGCGTCGACGGAGGAGGAGAACCACGGCGACGGCGCAGACGCCGCCGAAGCACCCGAGCGCCGTCGCGACGACGTGCAGCGCGGTGGTGAAGTCGTCGCCGACGAGGTGCCCGCCGCTGAGGACGGCGAGGGTGGAGCCGACAACCGCGAGCGCGATGGTCTCGGTGACCAGCCGGCCGGTGTTGAACAGCCCGGCCACGGCGCCGGCCTGTCGGACGGGTGCGCTGGAGATGGCGAGTCCGTCGATCACGCCTGTGGTGGCGCCGACACCGGTCCCGATCAGCAGCAGCGGCAACAGGAGGGACCCGGGCGTGCTGTCGGGTCCGATGGTGGTGAGGGCGAACAGGCCCACCGTGCCGAGGGCGATCGCCCCGACCGACAGCAGGCGGGGCGAGCGCCGCGCGACCGCCGCCCCGACCGGGGGCAGGACGACCGAGGGCAGGGTGAGCATGAGCATCCAGAGCCCGGCCCGCCCGGCGTCGAGGCCGGCGACGTCGATGAGGTAGGAGGGCAGGTAGACCAGGAGGGGGACGAGCAGTCCCATCATGGTCGCGGCGACCAGCGAGTACCCGACGAAGCGCCGGTTGCGCAGGAGGCCGAGGTCGAACATCGGGTCGGTGCCGCGCCTCTCGACCCGTACGAACCCGATCCCGCAGACCGCGAGGCCCAGGAGCGCGGCGATCACCGACGGGTGCGAGGCGCCCAGGGCGGGTGTCTCGACGAAGGCCCAGATGAGGAGCGCGAGCGCGGCGGTGAACAGCGTGCCGCCGGCCCAGTCGATCCTCCTGCCGGCACCGGGCAGGGCGGGCAGGAAGGGGCACGACAGCAGCACGACTCCCGCCAGCGCGGCGGGGACCGCGAAGACGGCCCGCCACCCGAGCGCGTCCACGAGCAGGCCGGAGACGGTGGGCCCGAACGCGAGGCCGACGCCGAGGACCGCGCCGAGCGCGCCGAACACCCGGGTCCGGGCCGGCCCGGCGAAGGTCGCGGCGAGGATCGACTGACCGGTCGCCGTCGCCGCTGCCGCCCCGGTGCCGGCGAGGAGGCGGGCGAGGTTCAGCACCGTGGCGTCCCGGGCGAGCACGCACAGCACGCTGCCGGCGAAGAACACCGCGACCCCGGCGGCGAAGAGGCGGCGCTTGCCGAGCAGGTCCGCGAGCGAGCCGCCGAAGGCCAGGAACGCCGCGAAGCAGAGGTTGTAGCCGTTGACGACCCACTGCGCGGTCGTGAGCGACGTGTCGAGGTCGTGCTGGATGCCGGGCAGCGCGACGGACGCCCCGGTGATCGTCAGCGGAAACGACAGCGACGACAACAGCACCGCGGTCAGGGTGAGGCGCGCGTTCACCGCGACCACCGACCCGGGCCGGCAACGGTCGGGAGGAGACGAGGGCAGGGGGCGTCACAGGGAACGGAACAGGTGAATGCGGAACTGTGCACGAAGGGCTCCGGATGTCGCATGCGGAGCCGGGCAGCTCGGACGGCCACACCGGCGAAGGGTCGCTGATGCGGCGGAGCGGAAACGCAGAGCGTTCGGGAGTCTGGGGTTTCGCGCCGCCGCTACGGGCGGCGCACCCTGTCCGAGGCGGGCACGGGGTCAACCTAGTCCAGGGCGGTCCGCCCCGGCAACGCGGTACCTCCCCGCGGGCACCCGGAGCGCCGTGGCGGGGCCGGCCGGAGCCGGCCCCGCCACGGTCGTGGTGGTTAGAGCTGGCCGACCGAGGTGATCCGGACGACCGCCGCGCCCGCCTCGTCGGAGGCCGCGAGGTCGATCTCGGCGCTGATCCCCCAGTCGTGGTCGTCCTCGGGGTCGTCGAGGATCTGCCGGACCGTCCACCGCTCCCGGCCCTGCTCGATCATGAGCAGCGCCGGCCCGCGCGCGTCCGGGCCCACCCCGATCTCCCCGTACGCCTCGAAGTACGGCTCCAGGGCGTCGGCCCAGGCGTCCGCGTCCCAGCCCGACGCGGCGTCCAGCTCGCCGAGGTCGTACCAGCGGCGCAGGGCGGCCAGCTCGACCCGGCGGAACAGGGCGTTGCGCACCAGCACCCGGAAGGCCCGGGCGTTGCGGGTGACCGCCGGGACGCGGTCGTCCAGGGCCTCGGCGGCCTCTGCGGCGTCGGTGGGGTTGCGCAGCCGCTCCCACTCGTCGATGAGGCTGGAGTCCACCTGCCGGACCAGCTCACCGAGCCACTCGATGAGGTCGACCAGCTCCTCGGTCTTCGCGTCCTCGGGCACCGTCTGCCGCAGCGTCTTGTACGCGTCCGCGAGGTAGCGCAGGACGAGGCCCTCGGAGCGGGTCAGCCCGTAGAACTGCACGTACTCGGTGAAGGTCATCGCCCGCTCGTACATGTCGCGGACGACGGACTTGGGGGAGAGCTGGTGGTCGGCCACCCACGGGTGCCCCTGCCGGTACATCTCGTACGCCGAGTCCAGCAGCTCCGCGAGGGGCTTCGGCCAGGTCACCGCGTCGAGGAGTTCGAGCCGGGCCTCGTACTCGATGCCCTCGGCCTTCATCGCGGCGACCGCCTCGCCGCGGGCCTTGAACTGCTGCGCCGAGAGCACCTGGCGCGGGTCGTCCAGGATCGACTCGACCACCGAGAGCACGTCGAGGGCGTACGAGGGGGACTCGACGTCGAGCAGCTCGATCGTGGCCAGCGCCAGCGGGGAGAGCGGCTGGTTGAGGGCGAAGTCGAGCTGGAGGTCGACGGTGAGGCGGACCCGCCGCCCGGTCTCGTCGGGCTCGTCGAGCTGCTCGACGACCCCGCCCGCGCGCAGCGCCCGGTAGATGGCGATGGCGCGCCGGATGTGCCGGCGCTGGGCGGCGCGGTCCTCGTGGTTGTCGGTGAGCAGGTGCCGCATCGCGGCGAACGCGTCGCCGGGGCGGCCGATGACGTTGAGCAGCATCGAGTGGCTGACGTGGAAGCTGGAGGTGAGCGGCTCCGGCTCGGCCTCGACGAGGCGGTCGAAGGTGGGCCTCCCCCAGCCGATCGACCCCTCCGGCGGCTTCTTGCGCACCACCTTGCGCCGCTTCTTCGGGTCGTCGCCGGCCTTGGCGAGCGCCTTCTCGTTGTCGATGACGTGCTCGGGGGCCTGCACGACCACCCGGCCGACGGTGTCGAACCCGGCCCGCCCGGCGCGGCCGGCGATCTGGTGGAACTCGCGGGCCTTGAGCAGCCGGGTGCGCACCCCGTCGTACTTCGACAGGCCGGTGAACAGCACGGTGCGGATCGGCACGTTGATCCCGACGCCGAGGGTGTCGGTGCCGCAGATGACCTTGAGCAGGCCGGCCTGGGCCAGCGTCTCGACCAACCGGCGGTACTTGGGCAGCATCCCGGCGTGGTGCACGCCGATGCCGTGCCGGACCAGCCGGGAGAGGGTCTTGCCGAACCCGGAGGTGAACCGGAAGTTCCCGATCGCGGCGGCGATCAGGTCCTTCTCGGCGCGGGTGCAGACGTTGACGCTCATCAGGGCCTGGGCGCGTTCCAGGGCGGCGGCCTGGGTGAAGTGCACGACGTAGACGGGTGCCTGCTTCGTCTCCAGCAGCTCCTCGAGCGTCTCGTGCAGCGGCGTCATCGCGTACGAGAAGATCAGCGGGACCGGCCGCTCGGCGGAGCGGACGACGGCGGTGGGCCGGCCGGTGCGCCGGGCGAGGTCGTCGACGAAGCGGGTGGTGTCGCCCAGCGTGGCGGACATCAGGACGAACTGCGCCTGCGGCAGCTCGATCAGCGGCACCTGCCACGCCCAGCCCCGGTCGGGCTCGGCGTAGAAGTGGAACTCGTCCATGACCACCTGGCCGACGTCGGCGCGGTCACCCTCGCGCAGCGCGAGGTTGGCCAGGATCTCGGCGGTGCAGCAGATGATCGGGGCGTCGGCGTTGACGCTGGCGTCGCCGGTCAGCATGCCGACGTTGTCGGCGCCGAAGACCTCGCAGAGGGCGAAGAACTTCTCCGACACCAGCGCCTTGATCGGGGCGGTGTAGAAGGTGGTCCGGTCGTCGGCCAGGGCCGCGAAGTGCGCCGCGATCGCGACCAGGCTCTTGCCGGACCCGGTCGGCGTGTTCATGATCACGTTGGCGCCGGAGACGATCTCGATGACCGCCTCCTCCTGGTGGGGATAGAGGTCGAGGCCGCGCTCCTTCGCCCAGCCGGCGAACGCGTCGAAGAGGGTGTCGGGGTCGGCGCTTGTCGGCAGCGCGGCGGTGAGCGTCATAGCGCGTCCATGGTGCCTGGATCATGCCCCCGAGCGCCAACCGGCCCGGCCGGGCGAGGTCCCGGGAAGGGCCCCGTGGCCGGCGGGATCCGTCGGCCGGGGCCCTTCCTTCCCCTCACGACCGGCGGTGGATCAGGTCGAAGATCGGGCGGCCCGCCCGCAGGGCCCGGCGCTCGAACTTGGTGACCGGGCGGTGGGCGGGGCGGGGGGCGAAGCCGTCGTGCGCGTCGACGAGCCCACGGTCGGCGGCCAGGGTCTGGCGCATCGCCTCGGCGTACTCGGCCCAGTCGGTGGCGCAGTGCAGGGTGCCGCCGGGCGCCAGCCGGGAGCGCAGCAGCGCGACGTGGGCCGGCTGGATGATCCGCCGCTTGTGGTGCCGGGACTTGGGCCAGGGATCGGGGAAGAAGACGTGCACGGCGTCCAGCGCCGCCTCCGGCAGGCCCGCGACGAGGTCGAGGGCGTCGCCCTGGGCCACCCGTACGTTGCGCAGGCCGTGCCGGTCCACCAGGTCCAGCAGGTTGGCGATCCCGGGCGTGTGCACCTCGACCGCCAGATAGTCCCGATCGGGGTCGGCGGCGGCCATCGCGGCCGTGGTGTCGCCCATCCCGGAACCGATCTCCAGCACCAGCGGGGCTTTGCGGCCGAACAGGCCGGCCAGGTCCACCGGCGTGCCGGGCCGCTCCGGCACGTGCAGGCCGTAGACCGGCCAGAGCCGGTCGAGGGCGTCGGTCTGGCGGCTGCTCATCCGGCCGCGGCGCGGATGGAAGGTCCGGATCGTCCGGGCGGCGGGCGCGGGGGCGGCGGCGGGGGAGTCGGTGAAGGTCACAACGACCCGAGGGTACGCGACGATCGCGCCGAATCGGATGTGATGTTCGCCCGGGGATGAGAGGATCCATCCCGTACGGCAGATCGGGTGTCTGGTGTTGCCCGGCACTGCCCCAACGCGCCGGGAGGGGGCGTCGTGTCAGTGCACCGCGGCGGTGTGGCGCTGGCGATCGCGACCGTGGTCGTCGGTCCCCTGCTCGCGGCCGCGCCGGCCCCCGCCGCCCCGCCGTCCACCGTCGCGCTGCCGCCTGCCATCGCCGCTCTGCCGTCCGGCGTCGCCCTGTCGTCCCTGCCGTCCGGCGTCGCTTCGCTGGCGCGGGCGGGCGCGCCCCAGCCGGGGCCGCCGGGGCCGGACGTCTTCGTCGAGGTCAGCCCGAGCACGGTCGAGCCCGGCTTCCTGGTGGGCATCCGGGCCAGCTGCCGGGACAACTCCGTCCCCGCCACCGTGGTCTCGGACGCCTTCGGCCGGGTGCAGGTGCAGCCGCAGGGCAGCACGCTGACCGCCGCCCCGATGGTGCGGGAGCGCACCCGACCCGGCAACTACCGGATCAAGCTGGAGTGCCGCGACGGCGAGACCGCCTCGACCATGCTCCAGGTCGTCAAGGCCGTGAAGCCCAGTCGTGGCCCGGCGACCGGGTTCGGCGGGGGCGCCGGCGGCGTCACCGGCGGGCTGCTGCTGCCGGGTGGCCTCGCGCTGACCGTGACCGGCGTCGTGCTCGCGGTCCGGGCGGCGCGCCGTCCGCGTACCGTCCGTGGCGCCGCCCGACGCTGAGCCGGTCATGGCCACCACGCCCGCCCCGAAGCCGGCCGCCGCAGCGGCCCGGGGCCCACGGCCGCCCGGACGCCGCCCCTGGTCCGTACCGCTGGCCGTGGTGCTGGTGCTGGCCGGGGTCTTCGCCACCGGCGCGGGGCTGGGGCGCACCGCCGGGCCGTTCGACTGGGCCGCCGGCGGCGGGCAGGACCGGCCGGCCCGCAGCGAGAGGGGGGCGCTGGCGGCCAGCCGGCCGGTGCGCCTGTCGATTCCCGCGATCAAGGTGTCCGCCCCGGTGGCTCCCGTCGGCCAGGCCCGGGACGGGTCGATCGCCGTCCCGCCGCTGGAGCGGGCCGACGAGACCGGCTGGTACGACCGGGGCCCGACCCCGGGTGAGCCGGGCCCGTCGGTCATCGTCGGGCACGTGGACACCAAGCGTGGCCCGTCGGTCTTCCACGACCTGCACAAGCTGCGTCCGGGCGACACCGCCGAGGTGGCCCGGGCGGACGGCTCGGTCGTGGTGTTCCGGGTCGACTCCGTGGAGCACTTCCCCAAGGACCGGCTGCCGGCGGAGCGGGTCTACGGCGACGAGGGCCCCCCGGGCCTGCGCCTGATCACCTGCGGCGGCGACTGGCTCGGCGGCCGGACGGGCTACGCCGACAACATCATCGCCTTCGCCACCCTGCTCTCCTCCACCCGCACCCCCTGACCCCCACCCGGCCCACCCGCCCTGCCGGCCCGCCCCGTCGATCATGGGGTTGGCGGCAGCGCGGGAGATCGACTTCGCCGCCAACCCCATGATCGACGCATCGAGAAGGGGGGAGAGGGGTGGGGGGTCAGGGGCGGGAGGGGACCTGTTGGACGACCTCGAACTCCAGGAGGGTGGCGCCGGAGGCGACCGGGGGGCGTTGCTCGCCCGTCCCGGCGTGGGCGGCGCGGGAGGGGCCGGCGGCCCAGGCCTGGTAGGCCTCCTCGGTCTCCCAGCGGGTGTAGACGAAGTAGCGGTTCTCCCCGGCCACCGGGCGCAGCAGCTCGAAGCCGAGGAAGCCGGGGGAGTTCTCCACCGCCCCGGCCCGGGCGGCGAACCGCTTCTCCAACTCCTCGCCCGCGCCGGGAGGGACGTCGATCGCGTTGATCTTCACGACTGCCATGACTCCACCCTAGCCACGACGCCCGGGCTCAGAACGACTCGACCGCCGGAACCAGGTCGGCGTCGACCACGATCGGCGCGTGGTCGGAGGGGCCCTTGCCCTTGCGCGCCTCCCGGTCCACGTACGCCGAGCGGACCGCCCGGGCGAACGGCGCGGAGGCGTACACGAGGTCGATCCGCATGCCCTTGTTCTGGTGGAACATCCCCGCCCGGTAGTCCCAGTAGGTGAACGGGTGCGGGCCCTTCATCGGCGTGGGCACCACGTCGGCCAGCCCGAGGTCGCGCAGCGCCGCGAGGGCCGCCCGCTCCGCCGGGGTGACGTGCGTGGAGTGGGTGAACACCGCCGGGTCCCAGACGTCGGCGTCGGTGGGCGCCACGTTGAAGTCACCACAGACCGCCAGCGGCAGGCCGCCGGTCAGCTCCGCCTCCACCGCGTCCCGCAACGCCGCGAACCAGGCCAGCTTGTACGCGTAGTGCGGGTCGTCGGGGGCGCGGCCGTTCGGCACGTACACCGACCAGACCCGGACCCCGTCGCAGGTCGCCGAGATGGCCCGGGCCTCCGGATCGGGGAAGCCCGGTTCCCCGGGGAAGCCCACCACCACGTCGGCCAGGCCGACCCGGGACAGGATGGCCACCCCGTTCCACCGGCCGTCGCTGTGGCTGGCCACCGTGTAGCCCAGCTCGCCCACCTCGGCCACCGGGAAGGCGCCGTCCGGGCACTTCGTCTCCTGAAGGCAGACGACGTCCGGCCCGGTGCCGGCCAACCAGTCCAGCAGCCGGGGCAGGCGGGCCTTCACCGAGTTCACGTTCCAGGTCGCCAGACGCATGTGACCAGCCTGCCCCATTCCGGCCGCGCCGGGCGAGCCGGCGCTCTCAGTTGCCCGGGGTGTCGCCCGGGCGGGTCTGCTCGGCCAGGAACCGCTCCAGTTCGGCGCCCAGCTCGTCGGCGGTGGGCAGCGGCCCGGCCTCGGCGGCCAGCAGGTTCTTCTCGCCCCGGCCGCGCGCGAACGCGTCGTACTGCTCCTCCAGGGCCTGCACCAGCTGGGCGGCGTCGTCGGTCTGGGCGACCTGCCGGTCGATCTCCACGCGGACCACCTCGGCCGCCGAGCGCAGCCCGTCGCGGGGCAGCAGCAGCCCGGTGCTGCGGGACACGGAGGCGAGCAGCACCTCGGCGGCGGCCGGGTACTCCGTCTGCGCCACGTAGTGCGGCACGTGGGCGGCGAAGCCGAGGGCGTCGCGGCCCTGCTCGCCGAGGCGGTACTCCAGCAGGTGCCCGACGCTGCCCGGCACCTGCACCCGCTGCAACCACGGCTCGTAGCCGGCGATCAGCTCGCGGCGGGTGGCGTGGGCGGTCACCCCGGCGGGCCGGGTGTGCGGCACGGCCATCGGGATCGAGTTGAGCCCGACGGTGAGCCGGACGTCCAGCCGCGCGGAGATCCCCGCCACCGCGGCCACGAAGCGCTCCCACTGCAGGTCCGGCTCCGGGCCGGTGAGCAGCAGGAAGGGGGTCTCGTCGTCGTCGTGGAGCAGGTGCAGCTCCAGCGCCGGGGCGTCGTACGACTCCCAGTGGTCCTCGACGAAGGTCATCACCGGGCGGCGCGAGCGGTAGTCGAAGAGCTGGTCCACGTCGAACCGGGCGATCGGGCGGGCGTCCAGCGAGGTGAGCAGCTGCTCCCTGGCCAGGCGGGTGGCGCTGCCGGCGTCGACGAAGCCGGTGAGGGTCTGGATCAGGACCGGCTGACCGAGGTCGGGCAGATCGTCGGTGAGCTCGTAGAGCTCGTGTGGGTCGAGCACCGGTGCGGACCTCCCTGGTCGTGCGTACGGGTCGCCGTGCGGGACGGCACCCGGTTCGGGGAACGTACCCGCCATCCTCGTGCATTCCTCGCCGCGCCCCGCCGCGGGTCGTCACGTGACCGGTAATCGGGCGTATGCCCGCAAGCCCATCGTCGGGCGACGAAGGATGCCCGTCAGGATGACCAGGCTATCGGTCGAACGGGGGAGTTTGGGGATCATGGGCCGGGCGTCGGGGGTTTGTCCGCGTTCCGACCGCGCCGGGGCAGCCCGGGGTGACCCGGAGGTCTGACCGGTCCGCGAGGTCCGTCCCCGGGGCTGCCCGGGGCGGCAGGGTCGTCCACCGGAGCCGGCCCATATCGTGAGGAAAGCCACGAGATCACCCCAGGTGATCGGGGTGCCGACCTGCCTAGCCTCGGCTGATGCGTGACGACCCCACCCTCGACGACCAGATCGCCCCCGGTGACCCGGTGGACCGTTCCGACGATACCCCCTCGTCCGTTCGGTCAGCCGCCCTCCGCGCCGCCGGGGCGTACGCCCACCTGCTGACGCGCGGGCCGGCCCGCGCCCGGATCGCCCTCGCCACCGGCGTGCTGTGCTGCCTCGGACTGACCGCCGTCGCCCAGGGCGCGCGGGACGGGTCCGCCGACGCGGCCCCGGCCGCCGCCCCCTCCGCGCTCGCCGAGCGCGCCGAGGCCGACCCGGCCTCCCGCAGCCTGGAGCGCGTCCCCGCCTCCGCCCCCGCCAGCCCCACCCGCGCCGCCGACCCGGACACCACCACCCCCGCGCCGAAGAAGACCACGCGCAAGCCGGTCGACCCCGCTCCGGTCGCCGGGCTCGACAACGCCCAGATGGAGAACGCCGAGGCGATCGTGCGGACCGGGCGCAAGATGGGGATGCCCCGTCGCGCGCTGGTGATCGCGGTCGCCACCGCGATGCAGGAGAGCAACCTCTACAACGTGGCCAGCGGGGTGCTCCCCGAGTCCCGCGAGTACCCGCACCAGGGCATCGGGTGGGACCACGACTCGGTCGGGCTGTTCCAGCAGCGCTCCAGCAGCGGCTGGGGCGAGGTCGGCGAGCTGATGGACCCGGAGTTCGCCACCCGGCAGTTCCTCTCCGCGCTGGCGCAGGTGCCCGGCTGGCAGCAGATGCGGCTCACCGACGCCGCCCAGGCGGTGCAGATCTCGGCCTACCCGGAGCACTACGCCAAGCACGAGTGGCGCGCCACCAAGGTCGTCGCGGCGTGCCTGGAGGCCGGGCAGTAGGCTTTCACCGACCACAGTGGACGGTTGCGGTTCGGGCATCCGGGGTACATGTGTTGTCGCTCCGAGGTACACATGGAACAGGCACCACCGACTGGAGGACGACATGTCACTGATGCAGCGGATCAGCACCTTCCTGCGCTCGCCCAAGGGTCAGCAGATGGTCGACCGTGGCCGTCGCGAGCTGGCCAAGCCCGGCACCCAGCAGAAGCTGAGGGGCCTCGCGGCCAAGCTCCAGAACCGCCGCTGACCCGTCACCGACGACCTCTCCGACCCCCGGGAGACCCAGTGACCGATTCCGCGCCCGCCGACGACCGGCACGTCGCCGGAGGACCGCAGCCGCCGGCCGTGGCCCCGGCACCGACGCAGGAGGCCACCGAGGCGCCGCCGCTGAAGCTCTGGGACCGGATGCGGGAGGACCCGCAGTACGCCCCGGAGCACCTCGCCCTGGAGGCCGTACGCCGGCTGGGGCCGGAGGCGGCGCAGTGGGCCGCGCGGGCCCGGGCCGAGCAGCCCGGGGTCTCCGCCGAGGCCCTGGCGGACCAGGCGGTACGCAAGTTCGTCAACCACGCCCGGCTCTCCGGGGCGGTCTCGGGCGCCGCCGGGCTGCCCGGTGCCGTGATCGACGTCGGCGTGCTGGCCTGGACCCAGGCCCGGATGGTGCTGCACGTCGCCGCCGCGTACGGCGTCGACCCGCTGCACGGCGACCGGGCCACCGACCTGCTGGTGCTGCAGAAGGTGCACAAGGTCGCCGAGAGCGCCCGGCTCGCGCTCGGGGTGGCCGCCGGTCGGGAGCGCGCCGGGGCCCTCTTCGGCGGCGGCGGGCAGAACCCGCTCGGCAAGGTGATGCTGCGCCTCGGCGTGCGACTGGCCCAGATGGCCGGGGTGCGCGCGGCGAAGCGCGTCTTCGCCAAGATGGTGCCCGGCGCGGCGATCGTCCTCGGCACCTGGGCCAACTCGTCGGCCACCAAGGATCTCGCCGGGCGCTCCCGCGCCCTCTACCGCCAGTACGGCGGACCCGCCGTCCCCGAGCCTCGCCGGCCCCTGACCTAGGCCGGGCCTGCCGACGCCGCCGCCCGGCCCGTGAGGGTCGGTGCGGCCGGCCGGCGGGTCAGGACCCGAGGCCCGAGGCGCGCCACGCCACGTCGGCCAGGCGATCCTGCCCCGCGGCGTTGGGGTGGAACCAGTCCAGCGGGTTGACCAGCGTCAGGTCGAACCGCACCCGGTGCACCGCCCCGCCGTCGTGCCGGCATCGCGAGCCGTACGCCCGGCAGGCCGCGGCGAGCTGGGCGTTGTAGTCGGCGATCCGCTCCCGGACGGTTGCCCGGCGGGCCCGGTCGAGCGGATCCGTCGAGGTGGGGTTGGCCAGCAGCGCCGGGCAGACGCCCCGCTTCCAGGCCCGTACCGCCCGCGCGTCGGTGTGCCCGACCTCCCAGAGCCGGTGCAGGTTCGGGACGCTCACCACCAGCACCCGCGCCTTCGGCCGGCCCTGCCGCAGCACCCGCAGGCCGCGGTCGACCTCGGCGCGGAACTGCTTCACCGGGGTCATCGCCTCGACGCCGCCCCGGCACACGTCGTTGGCGCCGATCAGCACGGTGACGTGGTCGACGCGGTCGCGTACCGCCCGCTGGGCCTGCCCCTCCAGCGCCGCCGCGCGGGCCCCGGGGCTGGCGTGGTTGTGCGCCCGGCCCCGGATCGCCGGGTTCCGGTCGAGCAGCCGCCGGTAGACGCTGTCCACGCGCAGCCCGTCCCCGGTGGACCAGGAGTTGCGCTGGCAGGAGACGAGCACCAGGCAGGAGCCGAAGCCGGCGGTGATCGAGTCGCCCAGGGCGGCGATGCCGCCGGGCACGCCGGCTGACGGCGTCGCCCGTGGCGGCCGGGAGCCCGGCTCCCCGCCGCCACCCTCACAGGCGAGCGCGACCAGCGCCAGCAGGCAGGCGGCCACGGTGACCCAGCGTCGAGGCATACCATCCCCAGTCCCGCAGCGGAGAGCGACAGCGCGGTAACTCTAAGCGCGGGCATGGCGGGGCAACCCGCCGCTGTCGACTATGCGGCAGAGGGCTGTTCCGCCGCGCGTCCGCGTGCTAGGCGGCCAGCGTCTGAGGCGCGTGCCAGCGTGCCGGGCGGGGCCGGCGATGCGGGGCGGGGGTCAGCGTCCGGGGCGGGGCCAGCTGCGCCGGGCGCGGGCCAGCGCGCCGGGCGCGGGTCAGCCGGCCGGGCGCCAGGGCGCGCGCTGGCCGTGCAGCCACCAGTGCAGGGTCCGGGTGATCCGGGGCAGCACCAGGTAGGTCATCAGTGGGGTCAGCGTGAGGGTCATCATCAGCACCCGGGCGGCCAGCGGCACGTCGGGGAGGTACCGGCTGGTGAGCAGTGTCGCGGTCAGGCTGAGCGGGAAGAACGCCAGCCAGATGGTGACCGCCTGCTTCCAGCGCGGTGGGGACGGCGGCGGCACCGTCGGCTCGGCGCCGACCGGCACGGTCTCCACCACCTGCTCCCACTGCGGGTCGAACCAGCCCTCGATGCCGGTCCGCCGCTCGACCCGGGTGTGCTCGACGATGCCCTGCGCGGAGGAGAGCCACCAGTGCCGCTGCGGGGACTCCTCCCAGCGGCGCAGCGTCTCGGGGTCGGCGAAGCGGTAGATGACGTGCCACTCGCCGGAGCCGGGCGCGCTGCGCACCCAGCCGGACCCGAGGAACCCCGGGAACGCCTCGGCCAGCGCGGTGCCGGCCCGCATCCAGGCCACCATCTCGCTGGTCCGGGCGGGATCGGTGCGCCGGGCGACGGCGACGGTCACCGGCAGCGCGTGGGTCATCGTCATACCGGCCATCCTCTCCGGCCGGAGCCCGTTCGACAGGCTCACGGGCCGCCGGTGTAACGCACCCCACCGGCGGGGTGACGCGGCCCACCGGCCCGCCGCGCCGGGAACTTGTCGGAGGTCGGTGGTCGACTGGGCCCATGAGGGCAGACGACATCCTCGTGCTCGGCGCCACCGGCTCGACCGGCCGGCGGGTGGCGCACCGGCTGTCGGACGCGGGCCTGCCGGTCCGGGCCGCGTCGCGCCGTGGCGCCGTCCGCTTCGACTGGGCCGCGCCAGCGACCTGGGAGCCGGCCGTGGCCGGCGCGTCCCGCCTCTACCTGATGGCCCCGCACGACGTGCCGGTGGATCCGGCGTTCGTCCGGCTGGCAGTCGAGCGTGGCGTGCGGCGCGTCGTGCTGCTGTCCAGCCGGGCGATCGAGGCGATGCGTGACGAGCGGCTGCTGACCGCCGAGAAGCTGGTGCGCGACTGTGGCGTCGAGTGGACGATCCTGCGGCCGGACTGGTTCAACCAGAACTTCGACGAGGGCTTCTTCCGCGACGCCGTGCTCGCCGGCACCGTGGCCGTGCCCGTGGGGGACGCCCGCCAGGGCTTCGTCGACGCCGACGACATCGCGGCGGTGGCCGTGGCGGCGCTCACCGGCGAGGGTCACCACGGCCGGGTCCACGAGATCACCGGCCCCCGCGCGCTCTCCTTCGGCGAGGCGGCCGACATCATCGCCCGGGCCGCCGGGCGCCCGGTCCGCCATCTCGGCGCCGCCGAGGACTACCGGGCCGCGATGGCCCCGCTGGGCCTGCCGCCCGCGCAGCTTGAGGCGGAGATCGCCGCCTTCGCCGCGCTGCGGGAGCTCGGCGACGCCGAGCCGACCGGCACCGTCCGGCAGGTCACGGGGCGGGCGCCGAAGGACTTCACGGCGTACGCCGCCGACGCGGCCGCCCGGGGCGCCTGGCGCACCGACGGGGCTCGCGGGTGAGCCGACCGACCGGGGCGGGTTAAGCGGGGCGATCGGGGGTAGGCCCGTGCAATGACGAGATCGCAGCCCCGGCGCGCCCGTGGCACGGTCGGCCACGCCTACAGCGCGCTCAACCTGCGGCTCCTGCTCGCCGGGTTCGGGCTGGTGACCATGACCGTCTTCGCGGTGCTGGCGTTCAACGCCGACCTGGGGTGGCTGGGGGTCCTCTGCGTGGTCTTCGCGGTGGTGGCCGTGGTCGATCTGATCATCATCCAGCGCCGCCGCGCCGCCCGCCGCCGGGAGGAGCCGGGCGCCCGCCACTCACTCTTCGAGTGACAGGAGTACGAGATGCCCATCGCGACCACCAACCCCGCCACCGGACAGACGCTCAAGACCTACGACCCGATGTCGGCGGAGCAGATCGACGCCGCGATCGAGCGGGCCGACCTGGCGTACCGACAGCTGCGCGGCACCACCGTCGAGCAGCGTGGGCGTTGGCTGAACGCGGCGGCCGACCTGCTGGAGGCCGAGCGCGACGAGATCGCCCGGCTGATGACCACCGAGATGGGCAAGACGTACGCGTCGGCCAGGGCCGAGGTCACCAAGTGCGCCACCGCCTGCCGCTTCTACGCGGCGAAGGCGGCCGACTTCCTCGCCGACGAGCCCGCCGACGCGGGGGCCGTCAAGGCCACCCGGGCCTTCGTCCGCTACCAGCCGATCGGGCCGGTGCTCGCGGTGATGCCGTGGAACTTCCCGCTGTGGCAGGTGCTGCGCTTCGCCGCGCCGGCCCTGATGGCCGGCAACACCGGCCTGCTCAAGCACGCCTCCAACGTGCCGCAGACCGCGCTGCTGCTGGAGGACCTGTTCCGCCGCGCCGGTTTCCCGGAGGGGGCGTTCACCACCCTGCTGGTCGGCTCGGCCGAGGTCGACCGGGTGCTCAGCGACCCCCGGGTGCGCGCGGCGACGCTGACCGGCAGCGAGGGCGCCGGCCGGTCGATCGCCCAGATCGCCGGCCGGGAGCTGAAGAAGACCGTGCTGGAACTCGGGGGCAGCGACCCGTTCGTGGTGATGCCGTCGGCGGACCTGGACCGGGCCGCCGAGGTCGCGACCACCGCCCGCTGCCAGAACAACGGCCAGTCCTGCATCGCCGCCAAGCGGTTCATCGTGCACGCCGACGTCTTCGACGCCTTCGCCGAGAAGTTCGCCGCGAACATGTCGGCCCTGCGGGTCGGCGACCCGATGGACCCCGACACCGACGTCGGCCCGCTGGCCAGCGAGGGCGGGCGCGACGAGATCCACGCCCAGGTGCGGGACGCGGTCGACAAGGGCGCCACCGTGCTCTGCGGCGGCGAGCCGCCCGCCGGCCCCGGCTGGTTCTATCCGCCGACCGTGGTCACCGACCTGAGGCCGGAGATGCGGATGTGGTCCGAGGAGGTCTTCGGGCCCGTCGCGGGCCTCTACCGGGTGTCGTCGTACGACGAGGCGATCGAGGTGGCCAACGGCACCTCCTTCGGCCTGGGCGCCAACGCCTGGACCCGCGACCCGCAGGAGCAGGAACGCTTCGCCACCGACCTCGACGCCGGGAACGTCTTCGTCAACGGGATGACCACGTCCTACCCGGAACTGCCCTTCGGCGGAGTGAAGAACTCCGGCTACGGCCGCGAGCTCTCCGCGCTCGGCATGCGGGAGTTCTGCAACACCAAGACCGTCTGGGTGGGCGAGGGGGCCGCCTCGACCGGCGCCGGCGCGCACGCGGAATAGCCCACCTCCGGGTTCGTCGGCGTAGCCGGACGCCGTCATGGGTACGAAGTGACGCCATGACGGTGTTCGGCTTCCACGCGTCCCACGAGCAGATCCATCCCCGCGCCCTGCTGGAGGCGGTGATCCACGCCGAGCGGGCCGGTTTCGACGCCGCCATGTCCTCGGACCACTTCGCGCCCTGGAGCGAGCGGCAGGGCCAGTCCGGCTTCGCCTGGTCCTGGCTGGGGGCCGCGCTCCAGGCCACCGACCTGCCGTTCGGGGTGGTCAACGCCCCCGGGCAGCGCTACCACCCGGCGATCATCGCCCAGGCGATCGGCACCCTCGGGGCGATGTACCCGGGCCGGTTCTGGGCCGCCCTCGGCACCGGCGAGGCGAGCAACGAGCACATCACCGGCGACCCCTGGCCGCGCAAGGACCTCCGCAACGCCCGGCTGCGCGAGTGCGTGGACGTGATCCGTGCGCTGCTGGCCGGCGAGGAGGTCAGCCATGACGGCCTGGTGCGGGTGGACCGGGCGAAGCTGTGGACCCGCCCGGAGCAGCCGCCGGCGCTGATCGGGGCGGCGGTCAGCGTGGCCACCGCCCGCTGGTGCGCCGAGTGGGCGGACGGGCTGATCACCGTGAACGCACCGACCGCGCATCTGCGGCAGATGATCGACGCGTACCGGGACGCCGGCGGGCGCGGGCCGCTGCACCTGCAGGTGCATGTGAGCTGGGCGCCGGAGCAGGTCGAGGCCGAGCGGCTCGCGTACGACCAGTGGCGCAGCAACGTCTTCGCCCCGCCGGTCTGCTGGGACCTGGAGACCCCGGAGCACTTCGACGTGGTCTCGCAGGATGTGCCGATGGAGAAGGTCACCTCGATCGTGAACGTCTCCGCCGACCTCGGCCGGCACGTCGGCTGGCTGGAGGAGTACCTGGAACTCGGCTTCGACCAGATCGCCCTGCACCACGTCGGGCAGGAGCAGCGGGACTTCATCGACACGTTCGGCGCCGAGGTGCTGCCGAAGCTGCGCAGCGCCGGCTGAGCGGCGGCGGCGCGGGTCAGGACAGGCGGCGGACGAGCACCTGCCCGGGCCACGGGTCGCGGCCCGGGCGTTCGATCGTGAACGGGTCGGTGGCGGTGAAGCCCTGCCGCTCGTACCACCGGACCAGCGCGCCGTCGTCGCCCGCGTAGCAGTCCACCCGGAGCAGGCCGAGCCCGCGCTGCCGGGCCAGCTCCGCGGCGTGCGCCAGCAGCCGGCCGCCGATGCCTGATCCGGCGTGCGACCGGTCGGTGACCAGGAGGTTCACGTACAGCTCGGGCTCGGTGGCGGGTGGCACGTGCTCCGTGGCCGCCCCCACCACCAGCGCGCCGACCGGCCGCTCGGCGAGCGTCGCCAGCCACAGCCCGCCGCCGGTCGCCCAGGCCTCGGCCTGCGCGATCCGCCGCGGGTCGGTCGAGGCCGGTTCGGTGCCCCACTGGCCGGCGCGACCCCGCGCCACCAGCCAGGCGGTGGCGTCGTCGAGCAGCCGCAGTACGGCGGGCGCGTCGGTGGGGCCACCGGGACGCAGGTTCGGGCTCCGCTGGTCGGTCATGACGGCCATGCTGCTACAGTCAGGTGCTTCGATGCGTGGCGATTCCCTCGGCACCCGCGACCAGCCCCGGCCCGCCCGGCTAGCCGGGCGGGCGGGTGAGCGCGGTGAGTCGCTCGGTGGCGAGGCAGGAGATCAGGCAGCGTTCCTTGCCGTCGCTGGTCATCCTGGCGGTCCAGTCCGTGAAGCCACCGTCGCCGAGTTCGACCTCGTCCGCGTCCCGCCCGGCGGTGATCCGCAGCGCCGCGTCGACGTAGTAGCCCCGGCCGCGCCGGCGCTGCGGCTCGTCCACCAGCGGTGCGCCCGACGGGCCGAGCGCCGGCCGGACGGTGTCGGCGATCCGCTCCCCGACGACGGGGCTGTCGAGCACGGTCAGGCGCACCCGCGTCCCCGCCGACTGCGGCAGCAGGACGGCGAGCACCGCGCGCCAGTACGCCAGGTGCAGGGTGAGCAGTCGCGCCTCGGTGCGCCCCGACCCGCCGTCGCGGGCACTGGAGACCAGCGTGAAGAGCCGGAAGTGCGCCGACCAGGTCGGCCCGAAGTCCTGCGCCCGCAGCACCCGGTGGCAGGCGGCCAGGTGCACGGCGCCGTCGGTCGGCTGTTCGCGGCGGCGCACCGCGGCCTCGATCGCGAGGGCGTTGGTGGGGTCGCTGAGCACCTCGGTGGCGCGCAGGGTGGTGACGATCCGGTTCTGGCTGACCGGCGCGACCGCCGAGCAGGTGCCGAGCGGGGCGACGGGGGAGAGGTCGACGCCGGTGAACTCGGCGGGCAACAGCTGCCACAGGCGGGCCTCGACCTGGGACAGCACGCGCGGGTCGGCCGCCGCCGGCCGGGTGAAGCGGTCCGTGCGCCAGCGGCGGACCAGGTCCGCCGGGCGTACCGCCGCCGCCCGGTCCCGCGCCACCGTCAGCAGCAGCGTGCGCAGGTCCGCCGGGGTCAGGCCGGCCAGGGCGGCGCGGGCGCCGTCCGGCAGCCGCTCCCACACCCGCCGCTCCGCGTCGTCCATGCCGGCCACCCTGTCGTACGCCCCGAGCTCTGGTCCAGCGATATCGACGGCGTCAGGCCGTGGCATTGACGAAGGACTCGATCAGATCGAGGTTCGCGGGCTGGAGGCCCTGCCGGAAGTGCGGCGCGATCAGCAGCGCGCGGCCACCCTGGGTCAGCCCGTCGCGTGCCGCCCCGGGTCCCGGGATCGCCTCGTCATCGGTCCAGACCAGGCGCCGCCCTTCGGCGAGCACCCGGGCAGCGGCGGCGCGCTTCAGCGGCCAGCAGTCCGCGCCGCGCGGCATCGGGTCGGCGTCGAGCGCGGGCACCAGCGGCGGCAGCCGCCACAGCCGTTCCAGCCGGTGCGCGTCCGGGCACCAGGTGCTGCACCAGCGCACCTCGACCGCGCCGCCGAGGTGCAGGCCCCGGATCCGGTCGAGCAGAGCGGGCGCCCACCTGATCCGGTACGACACCCGGTCGGTGTCCGACCACACCATGGTGCGGCGCGGCGGTCCACCCCAGCCGGGCCGGTCGGCATTGACGACGCCGTCGACGTCCAGCAGCCACACGGGCCGGTGCACGTCGGGCGGGGGGTGACCGGGCATGCGCCGTACCGTAGGGCCGCCCCGAGGCCTCCGGCGAGCCCTTTACCCGGTGGGGTCGTGTGTCCCCGCCGTCCGGGACGTGGTGGCCTCCCTGGTGCGGAGGCCACCACGTTCCGGCGGTGGCGGCGCGGCTCACCCCGGCCGGGCGCCGCGCTCAGGAGAGCGTGCAGGCCGCGCCGTTGACGGTGATCAGACCGGGCGCCGGGTTGGCGCCGCCGCCGGTCACCGCGTTGAAGCCGAAGGTGACCGTGCCGCCCGGGGCGATCCGGGCGTTGTACGACTCGTTCTTCGCGGTGACCGTGGCCCCGGCCTGCGTCGCCCTCGCCAGCCACGCCTCGCGTACCGTCTGGTCGCCGGTGAAGGCGAAGCGGGCCGTCCAACCGTCGATGGCGCTGGTGCCGGTGTTGCGGATGGTCACCTGGGCGGTGAACCCCGTGCCACCGTGCCAGGCGCCGTGGTTGGTGTACGTGGCCGCGCAGGTGGGCGCCGGCACCGCCGCCGAGTCACCCTGGTCGGCCAGGAACGAGGCGATCCAGGCGAGCGCCGAGTTCCAGTTGATGGCCACCTCGTTGGTCGCGTACGAGTTGATGTCGTCGACGTAGCAGAACATTGGCTTGCAGCCGGCGAGCAGCTTGGCGGCGAACGGGTCCTGGAGGGCGGCGTTCGGGCCGCCGGCCAGTGAGCCGGCGGGCGGCTTCGGCAGGTCCGGGTCGAGCTGGTGGCCGAAGATCCGGCTGTGCTGGTTCTCGGCCGCGTGCTCGCCCCAGCCGGTCACGTACGAGATGTTCAGCGCGTTGCGGCCGAGTACGTAGTCCATCGCCTGCACCGCGCCGTCCCGGTACTTCGCGTCCTGGGTCAGGTCGAAGGCGGTGGCCAGCACGATCGCGTTGTTGATGACGTTGCTGTTGCCGCCCCAGAAGTAGCTGCCCGCATCGCCGGGCATCGGCAGCCCGTACGCCTGCCGGCCCAGCTCGGCGAGGTGTGCGTCGGCGGCGGCGGTGACCGAGGCGCGGACGCGGGCCAGGTCGGCGGCCGGCAGCCCGTTCGGCACGGTGGCCAGGTCGAGCCGGCCCAGCGCGGCGACGCCCTGCCAGCCGAAGCCGCGCGGGTCGAACACGTCCCCGGTGTGGTGCGGCGACGCGGTCAGGTCCGCCAGGTACGGCTGTTCCCCGGTGGTCAGGTAGAGCTCGACGGCGGCCCAGTAGAACTCGTCGGTGACGTTCGTGTCGTCGTACGCGCCGCCGCCGGTGCTGTCGGTCGGGCTGGCGTACCGCGTCGGGTTGGCCTTGGCGGCGGCGTAGGCCGTCTTCGCCGCCGTGCCGCAGCGCTTCGCGAAGGCCGCGTCGTAGGGGGCGAACAGCCGCGCGCACTGGGCGGCGACGGCGGCCAGGTTGAGGGTGGCGGCGGTGGACGGCGGGTGCAGTTCGCGCTGCTCGGGGTCCTCGTGCGGGGCGAGCGGCAGCCCGGTCCAGTTCCGGTCGTGGATCTTGTGGTGCGCCATCCCGGCGAGCGGCTCGCCGGCCGGCACCTGCATGCGCAGCAGGAACTCCAGCTCCCAGCGGGCCTCGTCGAGTACGTCCGGCACGCCGTTGCCGCGCTCGGGCACCCGCAGCGTGTTGTCGCCGAGGGCCGCGCCGTGGCCGGCGGTGGCGGCAGTCCTGGTCCGCTCGAAGGTGTTCAGCAACTGGTAGGTGGCGATGCCGCCGTTGACCACGTACTTGCCGTGGTCGCCGGCGTCGTACCAGCCGCCGCGCACGTCGAGGGAGTAGTCGCAGACGCCCGGCTGGCAGGGCACGGAGGTGTCGCCCTTGTTGGGCGCGACGTCGAGGTGCCCGGCCGGCCGGGCGTACTCGGCGCCGATCAGGTCGCCGTCGATGGCGATGCCGCTGCGCTGGGCGTAGAAGAACTGGAGGGAGTCGGCGCGCAGCCGGTCGTAGAGGGTGCCCGAGATGTCGAAGAGGTGGCTGGTCTCGCCGTCGACGACCAGCGTCAGGCCCGCCCCCGGGGTCCGGTACGACGAGAAGTCGAGCGTCTGCACGTTCTGCCCGGAGGCGGCGTCGACGCCGCGCGGTGTGGTGGTGCCGCTGGCCAGGACCGCGCCGGCGGCGGAGCGGAGCTGCCAGGGCAGGGCGTCGGTCGCCGAGGTCACCACGGTGGCGTTCTTCGGCCCGCCGGGCAGGTAGCCGACCTGGTTGACCCGCACCCGTGGCCCCGTGTCGGGCACGTACGGCTCGGGCGGGTCGCCGCCGCGCAGCGAGACGTCGTCCAGGCAGACGGTCTGTTCGGCCGCGCTGCCGCCGACCTGGAAGATCAGTTGGGCGGCCGGGTTGCCCTCGGCGACGGTGAACGTCTTCTCGACCCGCTGGGCGGTGCCGCCGGCGGTGGCGTCGACGCTGGCGTACGTGGTGTAGGGGGCGCTGCCCAGTTGCAGGACGGCCTTGACGGCGGTGCCGGGGGTGGCGGAGACGTCGAAGCCGAGGGTGTACTCGGCCCCGGCGACCAGCGGCACGCCGTCCTGGCCGATGCCGGCGTCCCAGGGGTTGGCCAGGCCGCCGGGCACCGTGGTGCAGAGCCGGCCGTCGGTGACCACGAGCGCGCCGGTGCCGTAGGAGAACCAGGGGGACACGCCGGCGCTGAAGTCGCCGTTGTCGATCTGTTCGGGGGCGTCGGGGGGCGGTTCGGCGTGGGCCGTGCCGGCGGTGGTTCCGGTCAGGGCGAGGGTGGTCGCGGCCGCGAGCAGCGCGAGGCGGCGTCGGGATGGCGTCACGGGTGTTCCTTCCGGACGACTGCGGGGACGGGGACGGGTGGCGACAGGCTGGGAGCGCTCCCAGCCTGTGTCGATGGTTCCAGTGTCTCCGGCACCCTGTCAATCGATCCGACTGGATGGAGCTGAACCGGCCCGGAGGGCCCCGGGACAGTGAGATTCGCCGCGCGACGCGCCGAGGTCTCGATCTCCTAGAGACAACTGAGCCCTTCGCCTGGCAGGCTGCCACCCATGACCCTGAAGCTGCGTTCCGTGGGAACGAGCGACCGTGGGCTGATCCGCAGTGGGAACCAGGACGCCCTGCACGCCGGCACCTGGCTCGTCGCCGTCGCCGACGGCATGGGCGGGATGGCGGCCGGCGACCTGGCCAGCGCGATCGCCATCGAGGCGGTCGCTCCGCTCGACGTGGAGACCCCGGAGCACGCGCTGGTGGCCGCACTGCAGAGCGGCATCGAGCTGGCCACCGCGCGGATCCACCAGGCGGTCGCAGAGGATCCGGAGCGGCAGGGCATGGGCACCACCCTGACCGCCCTGCTCTTCGCCCGGACGGGCAGCTGCCTGGCCCTCGCCCACGTCGGCGACTCCCGCGCCTACCTGTTCCGCGAAGGTGTGCTCAAGCAGATCACCCGGGACGACACGTTCGTGCAGATGCTCGTCGACCAGGGGGTGATCACCGCCGACCAGGCCAGCAGCCACCCCCGCCGGGCCGTGGTCACCCAGGCGTTGCAGGGCGAGGAGGTCTCCCCGGCGTACGCGACGATGGTGCCGTGGCCCGGGGACCGCTGGCTGCTGTGCAGCGACGGGCTGTCCAACGTCGTCCGCCCGGACACCATCGCCGAGGTGCTCGCCGCGCACCCGGACCGCACGGACTGCGCCCGCCGGCTGATCGACCTGGCGCTGCGCGCCGGCGGGCCGGACAACGTCACGGTGGTCGTCGCCGACGTCGTGGAGGAGTGAGCGAGCGAACCGGGCAGGTCGGCGCCGCGAGCCGCACGGTGTCGCCGACCGCACGGGCGTGACGACCTGAGCCCGCTCAGCGCCGGCGCGGGGCGGCGTGCCGGGTGGGCGAGGCCGTGGTCGGGTCCTCCGGCCACGGGTGGCGCGGGTAGCGCCCGCGCAGCTCCCCCCGCACCTGCGGGTAGCCGGTGCGCCAGAAGGAGGCCAGGTCGGCGGTGACCGCCACCGGTCGCCCGGCCGGCGAGAGCAGGTGCAGCAGCACCGGCACCCGGCCGTCGCCGACCCGCGGCGCGTCCCGCCAGCCGAAGGTCTCCTGGAGCTTCACCGCGAGCACCGGCGCCGCCGGGTCGGCGTAGTCGAGCCGGATCCGCGACCCGCTCGGCACGGTGATCCGCTCCGGCGCGACCTCGTCCAGCCGGGCCGCCAGCGCCCAGGGCAGCAGGCGGCGCAGCGCCCCGGCCACGTCGACCCGGGCCAGGTCGGCGCGGCGGCGGGCGCGGGCCAGCTCCGGGCCCAGCCAGGCGGGCGCGTCGGCCAGCAGCGCCTCGTCGCCCACGTCGGGCCAGTCGCCGCCGAGCGCGTGCCGGCAGAACGCCAGCCGCTCGCGCAGTGCCCGCGCCGCCGGGGTCCAGGTCAGCAACCCGAGGCCGGTACGACGCAGGCCGGTCAGCAGGGCCTGCGCCACCTCCGCCGGGTCGGGCCGGGTGATCGGCCGCTCGACCAGCTCGATCGCGCCCAGCCGCACCACCTCCCGGGCCACCACGTCCTCGCCGGCCCAGCCGACCTCCCGCTCGGTGCGCAGCAGCGGCCCGCCCGCCTCCCGGGCGGTCGCCTCGTCGAGCGGGGTGGCCAGCCGCACCCGGGCGGTCGGGGCGCCGGGGGAGCGGTCCGCCACCGCGACGGCCAGCCAGTCGGCGCCCACCAGCCCCGACCCGGGCGCCAGCTCCGCCGCGGTCCCGCCGCTCATCAGGTACGCCGAGCCGCCCGGCCGACGCACCCGGGCGAGCCGTTCCGGGTGGGCGAGCCCGACCAGCAGCCCGGCGGCCAGGTCGTCGGTCAGTCGGCCCCGGCCCGCGTCCCCGGCCGAGCCTAGGTCGCCGCTCGGCCGCGTCCGGGCGGCGCCGCCCGTCGTCGCCGCGCCGGGGCCGTGGGCCGGGCCTGCCCGGCCGGGCCGCCCCGTCGACGCGGCGGGGGCGTCGGGCAGGGCGGCGCGCAGCCGGCGTACCTCCGCGCGCCAGCGGGCGGTGGCACCCGGGTCCGCGCCCGCGCGGAGCCGGCGCCAGGCGGCGGTCAGGTCGTCGCCCGGCCCGGCGGCGGTGTCCTCGGCGAGCACCGCCACGACCTCCGCCGCCCGGTCCACCCCCACCCGGCCGGCCCCGTCGAGCAGCGCCCGGGCCAGCCGGGGATGCGCCCCGACGGCGGCGATCGCCCGGCCCCGGTCGGTGATCCGGCCGTCCGCGTCGAGCGCGCCGAGGGTGGTGAGGGTGTCGCGGGCCACCGTCATCGACGCCGCCGGGGGCGGATCGGGCAGGGCCAGCCCGGTGCCGTCGGGCGACCCCCAGGCGGCCAGCTCCAGGGCGAAGCCGGTCAGGTCGGCGGTGGCGATCTCCGGCTCCGGTTGCGCCGCCAGCCGTTCGTGGGTGGCCGCCGACCAGCAGCGGTAGACGTGCCCCGGGGCCTCCCGGCCCGCGCGGCCGGCCCGCTGGGTGGCCGCCGCCCGGGAGACCGGGACGGTGACCAGCGCGCCCAGCCCGCGGGCCAGGTCCATCCGGGCGACCCGGGACAGCCCGGCGTCCACCACCACCCGAACGCCCGGCACGGTCAGGCTGCTCTCCGCCACCGCCGTCGCCAGCACCACCCGCCGCCGGTCGGCCGGGCGCAGCGCCGCGTCCTGGTCGGCGCCGCGCTGCCGGCCGTGCAGCGGCAGGACGGCGACCGCGTCGCGCAGGTCGGCC
>NZ_JBFABB010000075.1:0-35754 GCF_040640035.1 Micromonospora sp. NPDC023633
GGCGTACCCGCACCACCGCCGGCAGTCGGCGTACCCGCGCCAGGGCCGGCCGCCGAGCCCGCGCCCGCGCCGGCCGGCGTGCCCGCGCCACCGGCCAGCGCCGGTGCGCCCGCGCTCCCGTCGGCCGCCGTGGCCGCGTCGCCGGCCGGGCCGGTGCCGACCGGGTCGCCGAGCAGCCGGCGTACGCCGTCGAGCATGTCGGCCCGCAGCACCTCGTCCGGTACGTCGGCGAAGAAGACGACCGGGTCGCTGCACATGGCGACCGCCTGCACCGCCCGCACCCGCTCCCGGCGCCCCGCGTCCACCCCGGCGATCAGGTCGTTGGCCCGCATCGCGATCCGCATCAGACGGTGGAAGGTGTCGCCCCGGGTGATCAGCGCGATGTCGTGGAAGAGCATGCCGAGCGGGCGGCGATGGGTCAGCATCGTCTCGACCCAGCCCTCCAGCACCGCCCAGCGGGCGCGCTCGGCCGGCCCCGCCTCGGCCGCGTCGAGCAGCGCCTCCAGGTCGGACACCAGCGGCTCGATCAGGGCGGTGAGCAGGTGCTCCTTGGTGGGGAAGTGGTAGAGGATCGCGGCCTTGGTCAGCCGCAGCCGCTCGCCAATCTGCCGCAGCGGCGTGCGCTGGTAGCCGTGCTCGGCGAACAGGTCGAGCGCGGCGCGCAGGATCCGGGTACGCGTGTCGTCGGGCGCCTCGACGGTCATGGCGGCAAGCCTAGCCGCGACTGACCGGTGGCAGGCGACACTGTTGATTCGCCTGACCAGCGGTCAGTACAGTGGAGCCGTCGGCACCACCAGCGGCAGGAGGGGTCATGCCCGTCATCTCCATCGACGACCTGGTCAAGACATTCGGCAGCGTCCGTGCGCTCGACGGGCTCGACCTGCGGGTCGGGGCGGGGGAGGTGCACGGTTTCCTCGGCCCCAACGGCTCCGGCAAGTCCACCACCATCCGCGTCCTGCTCGGCCTGCTGCGCCGCGACGCGGGCGATGTGCGGGTGTTCGACGCCGACCCCTGGCGGGACGCGGTCGCCCTGCACCGCCGCCTGGCGTACGTGCCCGGCGACGTGAACCTCTGGCCCAACCTCTCCGGCGGCGAGGCGATCGACCTCTTCGGCCAGCTGCGCGGCGGCCTCGACCGGCGCCGCCGCGACGCTCTGCTGGAGCGCTTCGACCTCGACCCGACGCGCAAGTGCCGCACCTACTCGAAGGGCAACCGGCAGAAGGTCGCCATCGTCGCCGCCTTCGCCTCGAACGTCGAGCTCTACGTGCTCGACGAGCCGACCTCCGGGCTCGACCCGCTGATGGAGGCCGTGTTCCAGGACGAGGTCCGCCAACTCAAGCACGACGGCGCCACCGTCCTGCTCTCCAGCCACGTGCTGGCCGAGGTCGAGGCGCTCTGCGACCGGGTCAGCATCATCCGCGAGGGCCGCACCGTCGAGTCCGGCACCCTGACCGAGCTGCGCCACCTGACGCGTACGGCGGTGACGGTGGAGACCGCGCGACCGGCGACGGGCCTGGACGCCCTGCCCGGCGTCCACGAGGTGCGCGAGGTCGACGGGCGCACCCACCTGGAGGTCGAGCCCGCCCACCTCGACGAACTGCTCGGGCACCTCGTCGGCTTCGGCGTCCGCGCGCTGACCAGTGCCCCGCCCACCCTGGAGGAGCTGTTCCTGCGCCACTACGGCGACGAGCGCCCCGCCGTCGCCGCCGGCCCCTCCGCGCCGGTGGCGGGCCCGACCGACGGCCACCGCCCCGGCGCCGACCGCCCGGCGGGTGCCCGGTGAGCGCGTTCACCGGCACCGGGCGGCTCGCCCGGCTCGTGCTGCGCCGCGACCGGGTCCGGCTCGCCGTCTGGGTGCTCGGCACGCCCCTGCTCGGCTACGCCCTCGCCGGCAGCGTCAAGGGCTTCTACCCGGACGAGGCGGCCCGCGTCGGGTACGCCAGCACGTCGGCGTCCAGCCTGGTCGCCCGCGCGTTCAACGGGCCGATCGTCGGCACCGACCTCGGCGCGGTGGTGGTCGCCGAGACGTACGTGACGCTGGCCCTGCTCGCCGCGCTGCTGAGCACCTTCGCGGTGGTGCGGCACACCCGGCAGAACGAGGAGACCGGCCGGGCGGAGCTGCTCGGCGCCTCCGTCGTCGGCCGGTACGCGCTGCTCACCGCCGCCCTGCTGGTGGTCGTCACGGCGAACGTGGCCGCCACGGTCCTGCTCGCCGCCGCCCTGGCCGGCGCCGGCCTGCCGCTCGCCGGCTCCGTCGCCGCGGCCGCCGCCGTCGGTGGCGTCGGGGTGGCGTTCACCGGCGTCGCCGCCGTCACCGCCCAGCTGTCGGTCACCTCCCGGGGCGCCAACGCGCTCGCCGCCGCCGCCGTCGGTGTCGCCTTCCTGCTCCGCGCGGCCGGTGACGTCCTGGGCGAGCAGACCGACGGCGGCCTGCGGGTGGTCAGCGCCTGGCCGTCCTGGCTCTCGCCGCTCGGCTGGGGCAACCAGGTCCGCGCCTTCGGCGGCGAACGCTGGTGGGTGCTGGCGCTGCCCGTCGCGCTGCTGGTCGCCGGGGTGGCGTGCGCCTACGCCCTCGCCGAGCGGCGGGACATCGGCGCCGGGCTCGTCGCGCCCCGGCGCGGGCCCGCCACGGCCGCGCCCGGGCTGCTCAGCCCCGCCGGGCTGGCCTGGCGGTTGCAGCGCGGCGCGCTGCTCGGCTGGGCGGTCGGGGTGGCGGTGCTCGGGTTCTCGATGGGCATCGCCGGCGACGAGTTCAACGCCATGATCGAGGAGAACCCGGCCGCCGCCGAGGCGATCAGCGCGATGGGCGGCGGCGCGCGGCTGATCGACGCGTACCTGGCGGCGATGCTGGGGCTGTTCGCGCTGACCATCGGGGCGTACGTCGTGCAGGCGTTGCTGCGCACGCGCGGCGACGAGACCGACGGGGTGCTGGAGGCGGTGCTGGCCACCGCGGTCGGCCGCACCCGCTGGCTGGCCACCCAGGTCGCCGCGGCGACGCTCGGCGCGCTCGCCCTGGTGCTGCTGGGCGGGCTCACCACCGGGCTCGGCTACGGCCTGGTCGCCGGCGACCCCGTCGGCCGGGCGGTCGAGCTGGGCGGGGCGGCGCTGGTGCGGCTGCCGGCCCTGCTGGTGGTCGCCGGGGTGGTGACGGCGCTGTTCGGCCTGCTGCCCCGCTGGTCGGTGGTGCTGTCCTGGGCGGCGCTGATCGTGTTCCTGCTGCTCGGGCAGTTGGGCGCGGTGCTCGACCTGCCGCAGGCGGCGCTGAACCTGTCGCCGTACACCCATGTGCCGTCGGCGCCGGCGGTCGACCCGGCGGCGCTGCCGCTGGTCGTGCTGACGGGGGTGGCGGTGGCACTGCTCGCGGCCGGGACGGCCGGCTTCCGTCGCCGCGACGTCCCGAGCTGACCGCCCGGGTACGAAGACGCCGGACGCCCGCGAAGGGAGCGGGGCGTCCGGAGGTGCTCCCCGGTTCGGGCGGGGGCTCCTCCGGACGCCGCGCGGTCAGCGGGGTGCCGGCCGGCGGTCAGCCCAGCTCGGCGAGTACCTTCTGGACCACGGAATCGGTGGCCAGGCCGTACCGGTCGTGCAGCGTCGGCAGGGCACCCGCGGCCAGGAACTCGTCCGGCAGCGCGACCGGCACGACCCGCTTGCCGAGCCCGGCCCGGACCACGGCCGAGGCGACCGTCTCGAAGAGCCCGCCGACCACCGTGTGGTTCTCCAGCGTGAGCACCAGCCGGTCGCTGTCGACCTCGGCCAGGACGGTCTCGCTGTCGAACGGCTTGATCGTCGGCGTGTGGACGACCGCCACGTCGACCCGATGCCGCGCCAACCGCTCCGCGGCCTGCAACGCCCGCATGGTCATCAGGCCGCTGGAGACGAGCACGACGTCGGCGCCGCCGCGCAGCACGGCGGCCTTTCCGAGCCGGAACGTGTAGTCGTACTCGTCGAGGACCGTCGGCACCTTGCCGCGCAGCAGGCGCAGGTAGGTCGGCCCGTCGCTCGCGGCGAGCTGGGGCACCGCCTGGGCGATGTCGACCGAGTCGCACGGGTCGACGATGGTCAGGTTCGGCATGCCCCGGAAGATCGCGATGTCCTCGGTCGCCTGGTGGCTGGGGCCGTAGCCGGTGGTGAGGCCGGGCAGGCCCCCGACGATGTTGACGTTCAGGTTCGGCTCGGCGATGTCCAGGCAGAGGAAATCGTAGGCCCGCCGCGCGGCGAACACCGCGTACGTCGAGGCGAACGGCACCAGGCCGACCTCGGCCATGCCCGCCGCCGCGCCCAGCAGCAGCTGCTCGGCCATGCCCATCTGGAAGAACCGCTCCGGGTGGGCCTTGGCGAAGATGTGCATGTCGGTGTACTTGCCCAGGTCGGCGGTGAGCCCGACGACCCGCTGGTCCTGCTCGGCGAGCGCGGCCAGGGCGTGGCCGAAGGGCGCGTCCGCGGTCTTCTGACCGGGGTCGGCGAAGGACGCGATCATCGCCGACGTGGTGAGTCGCTTCGGTGCCGTCGCGCTGGTCATCGTGCCTCTCCTGCCTGGTGTCCTGCCGTCAACTGCTGGCGGCACAGCTCCCACTCGTCCGCGTCGATCCGCATGAAGTGCGCCTTCTCGCGGGTCTCGAGCAGCGGCACGCCGCGCCCGATCCGGGTGTCGCAGAGGATCACCGAGGGGCGCCCGTGCGACTCGGCCTGCGCGGCGACCGCGTCGAAGGCCGTGAGCAGCGCCTCGACGTCGTTGCCGTCGACCCGCTGCGTGAACCAGCCCGACGCCGCCCACTTCTGCTCGGCCGGCTCGATCTGGAGCACGGACTCCGTCCGGCCGTCGGCCTGCAGCGCGTTCATGTCGACCAGCGCCGTCAGGTGGCCCAGCCGGTGGTGCGCCGCCCCCATGGCCGCCTCCCACGTCGAGCCCTCGTTCAGCTCGCCGTCGGAGAGGAAATTGATGATCCGCGCGTCGCGGCCCTGGTGGCGCAGGCCGAGCGCCATGCCCACCGCGACGGTCAGCCCGTGCCCCAGCGAGCCGCCGGAAATCTCCATGCCCGGGGTGTATGAGGCCATGCCGGACATCGGCAGGCGCGAGCCGTCCGAGCCGTACGTCTGCAGTTCCTCGACCGGGACGATGCCCGCCTCGGCGAGGGCGGCGTAGAGCGCGATGGCGTAGTGGCCGGTGGAGAGCAGGAACCGGTCCCGGTCCGGCCAGTGCACGTCGTCGGGCCGGTGGCGCAGCTGGTCGACGTAGACGGCGGCCAGCACGTCGGCGGCGCCGAGCGCCTGACCGACGTAACCCTGCCCCTGGGCCTCGCCCATGTTCAGGGCGTGGTGTCGCATCCGGTACGCCGCGTCGCGCACCCGCGCGGCCCGTGCCGGCAGGGCGGCCCGGGCGTCGGATCGCGGTTCGCTGATGGTGGTCACGTGGTTCAAGTCCTTCGGTCAGACGAGGGCGGGTCGGGTCTGGGGCGGTGTGGCCTGGGCGTCGCCGACCTTGGCCGGCGCCGTCTCGGGCGTGAAGGCGGCAGCGGCCGTGGAGACGACGCCGAGCAGCATGAACAGCACCGCCGGCCCGATCCAGCCGATCCAGCCGTAGAGGGCGGTCGCCCCGAAGGGCAGCAGGCCGGCCACCAGGGAGGCGCCGTTGTAGCCCAGCGAGATGCCGGACGAGCGGACGTCGCGGGGGAACTGCTCGGAGAACCAGGACGACTCGACGGCGAAGATGGGGTCGTGGCTCAGCAGCAGCCCCAGGGCCACCGCGACGATCACCATGATGACCGCCCCGGTGTTGATGAGCAGGAACATCGGGATACCGAAGGCGATGGTGAAGACAGAGCCGATCAGGAAGACCGGCTTGCGGCCGACACGGTCGGACAGCGCGCCGAACAGCAGGTGGCTGCCGAGGCCGAGGGCGGAGCCGACCATCGTGCCGATCAGCACGTTCTGCTTGTCGGTCAGCTCGGCCAGCACCACGTACGAGAGCATGAAGCTGGTGGTGACGTAGTAGCCGCCGGTTTCCGCCAGGCGGAGCGTGACGATCTTGAGGATGACCCGCCAGTCCCGCCGGAGCACCTCCAGCGCCGGGGCCTTGCGGATCTCGTTGTTCGCCTTCATCGCGGTGAAGTCGGGGGACTCGGCGACCCGCATCCGGATGAACAGGCCGACGCCGACCATCACGATGGAGAACAGGAACGGCGCCCGCCACACCCAGCTGCCCTCGAGCAGCGCCTCGCTGAGCAGGAAGGCGCCGTTGGCCAGCAGCAGCCCGGCGGGGATGCCGATCTGGGGCACCGCGCCGAAGAAGCCGCGGCGACGGGCCGGGGCGTGCTCGACGGCCATCAGGACCGCGCCGCCCCACTCGGCGCCGAAGCCGATGCCCTGGACGATCCGCAGCAGGATCAGCAGGATCGGCGCGATCACCCCCACCTGGCCGTACGTCGGCAGCACGCCGACCAGGACGGTCGCCACGCCCATGACGATGAGCGACCACATCAGGATGGTCTTGCGGCCCAGCCGGTCACCGTAGTGCCCGGCGAGGTAGCCGCCGAGGGGGCGGAAGAGGAAGCCGATGGCCAGCGTCGCGAATGACGCGAGCACACCGACGAGCTTCTCCTCCGTGTGGAAGAAGACCGTGCCGAAGTACGCCGCTGACGCGGTGCCGTAGATGAAGAAGTCGTAGCTCTCGACGGCCGTGCCGATCATCGAGGCGAAGGAGACCTTGCCGGGGTTGTCCTGGCGTGTGGCCACGCCGGTTGCCGCACTCATGTCCTGCTCCTTGCAATTACCGGTGGGGGTCGGTGAGGGACGGGTACGTCTCGATGACGCGCGAGTCGTCGCGCGTCGCCAGCCCCGCGTCGGCGGCCTGCTGGTAGCGCGCCCGGGCGATGTCCAGCAGCGGGGTGTCCGCGGCGGCGGCGCGGGCGGCGGCGGCCACGAGGCCGCTGTCCTTGACGAAGATGTTGATCGTGCTGGTGACCTCGACGTCGGTGCCCCGCAGCATCCGGGGCCCGCGGTCGGAGAGCATCCAGGAGCCGGCCGCGCCCTGCTCGATCAGGGAGAGCACCTGTTCCCGGTCGAGCCCGAGCCGCCCGGCCAGGGCGAGCGCCTCGGCGGCCGCCACGATGTGCACCGCGCAGAGGTGCTGGTTGACCACCTTGATGGCCTGGCCGTCGCCGACCGTCTCGCCCACCGGCCGGACGGTGCCGAACCGGTCGAGCACGACCCGGGCGGCGTCGACGTCGGTTGCGGCGCCCGAGGCGAACAGCGTCAGCTCGCCGGTGCGGGCCCGCGCCACCCCGCCGGTCACGGGTACGTCGACCACCCGCGCGCCGGCCGCCGCGAGCCGCTCGGCCTGCTGGCGTACGGCGTCCGGGCCCACCGTGCTCATCACGATCCACCGCTGCCCGGTCAGGTCCGCGGCCACCGCCTCGGTGACCAGGGCCTCCAGTTGGGCGGGGGTGGCGACCATGACCACCACGAAGTCCGCCCCGGGTGCGGCGGCGAACCGGTCGACGGCGGTCAGACCGGCGGATTCGGCACGTTCCCGGGCGGCCGGCACCGGATCCACGCCGGTAACCCGGTGGCCGGCGGCCACCAGTCGGCTCGCCATCGGCAGGCCGATGGCGCCGATGCCGACGAAGACGACGCTGGGGTTGCTCATCGCTGTCCCTTCGGTCCGGCGCCGGGCGGCGCCTCTGTGGTCAGGCTGTTTTCGGGTAGCGGCCACCCTGTGCGCGGCCGGGAACGCCGCGTCACGGGTGGGTGTGCAGTTCTGTGGGCAGTAGGCGGTGGGCCTACCGGCCGGGCTTCCCGGCCGACGCACCGGCGTCAGGGGAGGTGGTGAGGGAGGACCAGACCGTGAAGTGCCGGCGCATCGCGATCCGGGCGCCCTCGCCGTCGCGCTCGCCGATCGCCTCCACGATCCCGTAGTGCACGGTGTCGATCACCCTGGTCTTGCCCGCCTGCAGGGGCTCCCGCTCGGCGGCACGCCGGCGGCGCTCGACGACCTCGTCGCGCAGCGCGTGGCTCAGGCCGTCGTGCAGCAGGGTGAAGATCGGGTTGTCGACGATCCGGTAGAGCTTGCGGTGGAACTCCAGGTCCGCTTCCAGGGCGCGGTCGTCCTCACCGGCGGCGCTGGCCTGGATCATCTCGTCGACGAGGTTCCGCAGGGCGTCGACGTCGTCGGCCGTGGCCATCCGGGCGGCGGCCTCCGCGACCGACATCTCCAGCATCTCCCGGGCCGAGGTGAACTGGTCGTGGCTCAGGTGACCGAGTTGGCGGCAGAGGTCGAAGTAGAGCTGGATGAAGCTGGCGTCCGGCACGTCGAGGTAGGAACCCCGGCCCTGCGTGCGGTCGAGGAACCCGAGGATCTCCAGCATCGACAGCTGCTCCCGCAGCGCGCCCCGGCTGACGTCCAACGACGTGACCAGCTCGCGCTCGGTGGGCAGGCGGAGGCGGCCGGTCGACGGCTCGGGGCTCGCCCGCTCGGCGAGGCTTTGCACCAGCAGCGCCAGGTCGATGCCCATCCGCCCACCTCCGTGTGAGATTGGTCGTACCAATGCCCCGAGATTATGTCGGCGTTACGTGCGGGTCAACAAATTGGTCCAACCTTTTTGCGGCAGGGGGTGGGGGGCGCGCCTTCCCGCCATCGCCCTTTGATGGCGTGATGGCTGCTTAAAGTAAGGTGTTCGTGACTTGCAGTAGTTAGGGTCTGTGGGATGCCGGTGCAGAAGCACGACGACCGTCCGGTGGAGCGGCCGTCGGGTGTGGTGCCACCGGCCGTCGCGCTCGACGGCGTGACGGAACTGCGGCTGCACGGGGTCGGGGGCACGACACCGGAGAACCTGCTCGCCGACGTGGCGCCGCAACTCGTCTCCGGCGACGGGGTGACCGGTTTCTTCCGCACCGCCGACGTCAAGGGGCGGCACGTCGAGGCGTACTCCTGGGGCGGGCTGACCTCGCGCAGTGCCATCCGCGTGCTGTGGTTGCTGCTGCTGCCGTTCACGCTGGTCAACGTCGCGGGCTGGATGTGCACGCCGACGGCGTGGCGTGGCGCGCTCCGGTTCCGGGTGCACCGCGCGGTGGTCCGCTGAGCGGCGCTGGGCCTGACGGCCAATTTGCTGCTGCTCGTGGCGATGACCGCGATGGACGTCGTCGCCTACCAGCGCGGCGTCCGGGCCGCCTGCGCCGACCGGTGGTGGCTGCGGTGGCTGCACACCGACGGGTTCGTTGACCATCCGGCGCGGCGGGTCCTCGTCGGCGCCCTGGTGCCGTTGCTGGTCGCGGTCGGACTGCTGGTCCTCAGCGGCCGGTCCCTGTCCCGCTACGAGCAGGTTCCTCCACCGCAGCGGGGAGAGTCCCTGCGGGCGATGAGCGACGTGACGCCGGCCCGGCCCGGGGTGGGCCTGACCGACCCCGACTTCTTCAACGGTGGCGGCAGCGTCGCCCGGCTCGCGCTGCTGCACCTGGGTGCGGCCTGCGGCTTCGTCGGCTGGATCACCGCGTACACCGCCCGGTCGATCCCCCTGGCGGCGGGTGCGATGCCGACGTACGACGGGTTGGCCACCGTGGTGACCTGGCTCGCCGCGGCGGCCGCTCTGGGCGCGGTGCTGCTGCTGACGCCGTCCCGGATCGGGCGGGCGGCGGCGCTCTCCGTCGCCGGGCTCGGCCTGCTGGCGGTGATGTACGCCTGGGGCTTCCCCGCCTACTTCACGTGCACGGCCAACAGCCACCCGTCCTCGGCCGCCACTCCGGCTACTGGATCGACTCCCGCGTCTGGGACCTGGTCGACCGCTACGCGGAGGAGTTGCCGCTGCCCGGGAACCCGCCGCCCGCCGGCTGAGCGGGCGTGCAGCCGCCGGTGTGCCGTGGCGCGGCCGGGACACCGCGATCGTACGGCGGCCCCTACGCTCTCGAGGCGAGGCGGCCGGCACCGCCCGGGCAGGAGGCGACCGTGGTGCGACAGCGTGGGTACTGGCGGGAGAACGGCGACCAGGTCAGCGCGCAGGAAGCATGGGACATCTGGGCCGAGCACGCGTACGACCTCCTGGTCGAGGTGGCGCGGAGCTATCACGCGGTCATCACCTACGGCGAGCTGCGGGACAGATTCCAGGCGGCCTCGGGCATCAAGACGTCGGCCCTGCTGCAGAACTGGGTCGGAAACGTCCTCAACCGGGTCATCCGTGAGGCGCGTCGCCGGGGCGAGCCGCCGCTGAGCGCACTGGTCGTGCGGGTCGACGACGGAATGGTCGGCCCGGGATACGACGAGGTCCTCCGGATCATCGGGGAGCCGCCCGTGGCGGACGAGATCGCCCGGGAGGACCACGCCGCCCATGCCCGGCTGGCCTGCTACCGCCACTTCGGGGCGGTTCTTCCGGCAGGTGGCGGCGTGCCCGCGCTGGCGCCGAAGCTGCGGGAGACCCTGAAGCGCCGACGCGATCAGGCCCCGGAGCCTCGCCAGCCGGTGTGTGCCACCTGCTTCGTGCAGCTTCCGAAGAGCGGTGTCTGCGACTCCTGTGGGCCCTCGCGCCCTGCGGGCCCGGGCGAACGACAGGACCAACTCGGCCACACCGACGGTTGACGACCTGGCGGTCAGCACGTCGTCCAGCCGACGCCAGCGGCCCCCGGAGCTTCTGCTCCGGGGGCCGCCAGCCGTCAAGGATCGTCAGTCGTTCGTGGTGTCCCAGCCGTAGTCGGGCAGGTCGAAGAAGTCGTCACCGTCGACCCGGTCGACGGTGCCGTCGGCCAGGCCGCTGACCAGCGACTCGATGCCCGTCTGCACGCTCTGCACGAGCATGCCGTGCTGCTTCTGGCCCAGGTCGTCCTGCTGGCCGCGCACCTCGAACAGCACGGTGCCGGTGCCGTTGAGGGCGAACGCCGAGCGACCCTGGCCCGCGTACTCCCGGGCGTCCGGGTGGAGGTACCGGCCGATGGCCGCGAGCTTCGACTGGCTGCCGTACTTCGCGAGCATGCCGTTGGCGACGGTGAGGGCGTATCGGCGGGACTTGTCCTGGTCCAGCGCCGGCCACTCCGCCTTGTACGCGGCGCCGTCCTGCACGCCCAGCGGCGGGTAGTCGAGCGTGACGTTGATCAGGTTGCCGTCCTGCTCACCGCCGGTGATCCGGTTGCACGGCCCCATGTGGTGCAGGTCGATGTACGCGTCGACGGCGCCCTTCTCCTCCCGCAGATCCACGTAGACGTCGCGGACGGCCCGTGACTCGGGGGCGAGGAAGAACCCGGCGTCGGTGTCGCGGCCCGGCAGGTCGGCGGCGCTCGGCACGTAGTCGAGGTCCGGGTTGAAGTCCCGGTTCAGGTCGTAGCCGGGCAGGTCGATGCCGTCGCCGTTGAGCCGGTGGTACCAGGCGCGCGGGGCGCCGGCGAGCTGCGGGAACTCCGCGACCGTCTCGTCCCAGGACTGTACGTTGATGCGCCGGTTGAGCTCGCCGCCGTCGGGGTTGGTCATCGGCATGGCGACGAAGGTGACCTCGTTGAGGATCTGTCGCGTCTGCGTGTCACCGGCGCTGCCCAGGTGCTTGAGGATGTTGAGCAGCGCCTCGGTGCCGGTGCGCTCGTTGCCGTGGATCGCGCTGGTGACCAGCAGTACCTTGTCGCCGGTGCCGACCCGGGCCGCATACAGATCCCGGCCCTCCGGCGAGCGTCCGACCACCTCGACGTCCACCCGGCCGCCGCTGGTGCGCTCGATCTGCGCCAGCTGGTCGCCGACCTGCTCGTAGTCGAGCCAGCCCGACCAGGACGGGTCTTCGGCGACCTTGCAGCTCCCCTGCCCCGGTCCCTCGGGAGCGGCAGCGGAGACGGCCGGAGGGGTGAGCATCGAACCGGCCAGCGCGGCCGTCACGGCGGCGGCCAGGGCTGCGCGGGATCGGAGGATCGTCGACATTGTGTGAACTCGCACGCGGTACTCCTCTCGTGGATCCACCAACCACCGAGCGAGGCGCAGGAGAGCGCCGGTGACGCTCGGGGAGCGGACCACCTCTTCCTCTGGCGATCTTGACCTGCGCAAACGGCGGATCGCAATAGAAAGCAGGGAGTTTCCCGAGTTAAATGCATGTTTCCGGCCGACGTAGGGGTCCTGCCGCCCGGCGCGTAGGGGAGGCCGCCCGCCGTGCCGATCGCGCGGTACAGCGCCAGGCGCTCCTCACCGCGAATTCGTCGCCATCTTCACCGCTTGCCGAAGCGCGCGCGAACAGGTCGCAGCGGGACGCCTCGGATCTGGGGTGCTGGTGGCGGGCCGCAGCCCCGCCAGTCGCACGTAGATCTCGCGCTTGGCGGTCGCCTCGCCGCGACGGTCGAGGACGTAGCCGGTCAGCCAGATCCAGCCGGCGTACGTCGGTTGGTCGGCGACCGAGACGACGCGGAAGGTCAGGGCGCGATCCCCGGCGAACTGCACGGAGGCCCGGCCGTCGACGACGAGCAGGTCACCGGGGGAAGGGCAGGCGGTCACCAGTGACCGGAATTGCGGTGCTGTTCCTCCGGCGGCCGGCACTCCCGCGCGTGCATGGTCTGCCAGTCGCGCAGCGCCCGCCTGATCCGGTCGTTCTCCTGGGTGAGCAGCCGTACCGTCTCGTTGAGCATGGTTAGCTCGTCGGACACCCGGGCCTGGAACTCGCGTACCTCCACGGGGTCGACACCGCGCCGGCGCGCGGCGAACTCGCGGGTCCGCACCTCGTGCGGCGTCAACCGGCCCGGGTAGCCGGCGGGATGGGGCTGAGCGCCTCGGTACACCTGAGCCATGACAATCCTCTCTCGGGGGCAGGCGGGAACGCGCAGGCTCCGCGCGGTGAGGTCTGGAAGGGCGGGTCGTCCGCGAGGGGGCTGCGGACGACCCGCCCGCTCGGCCGCCGCAGCCCGATTCAGCGGTACGACAGCAGAGCAGCCGGACGGGGCCGGGACCGGCACGGGCACCCGCCCCGACCAGGGGGACGCCTCTGCTCCTTGTTGCCACGCAAGGGGAGAGGCGGTCCTCAACTTAGCTGTCCCAGTCACCGGAGTCAAACGATGAGTTGTTGCGAGGTGTCGTTGCGTGATCGAATTGGCGTGCCACGCAGGGGGAGTCATGCCAATCACTGCCGACTACATCCGCATCGCCGACGAGATCGTCGCCGACATCAGAGCGAAGAAGCTCAAGCCGGGCGACAAGCTGCCCTCAATCACGCAGCTCGCCACGACACACAAAGTCAGCCCGTCGACCGTCAAGCAGGTCTACGTGCGGCTCGAAGCGCTGCGAGTGATCTGGCGACACCAGGGCAAGGGTGTCTTCGTCAACGACCCGAAGCTCTGGATGCGGGAGCCCTGATCGGGGCGTCGCTCTTCTTCGGTCACCGGGTTGTCCAGCGGCGAACGGCGCTCGATCACTTGCTGCAAGCCCGGCCAGAATGGTGGGTGGCTTCCGGGCGATCGACAAACGATCATCGGCGCTTTAGCACGGTCTCGGGCGCGGGTGGGGGTTGTCCACAGCGGAGCCGTCGTCCACAGCGGTCGCGGGGCCACGTGGCAGGTGGTGGCCGAGTCCGGCACGGTCGACGGCGTGAACTCTGTGCTGCGGGCCCTGGCCAACCGCAACGGCGGGCTCGTCACCCGACGCGCCGCCCCCCAGGTGCTCCCGCGCTGGGTGCTGGAGGACGCGTCGCGCTCCGGACGCCTGTTCCGGCTGCTGCCCGGGGTCTACGTGGACGCCGCTCTGGTCGACGGCGTGGAGAGCGCGCCGCCGCTGGCCCGGGTCACCCCGCTCCTGGCCCGTCGGGCGGCCGTGGCCTACACGGGCGGACGCGGCGCCCTGAGCCACCTCACCGCCCTGGACGTGTGGAAGCTGCGCAGTCAGCCGCCCGGCGAACCGGTACACCTGAACGTGCCGATCGGGGCGGGGCTGCGCAGCGGGCCGCATCTGGTCGTTCACCATCGCCGGTCCTTCGCTCCGGAGCCACCTCATACGCTGGTACGCGACGGCGAGCCGGTCACCCGGTTGGACCGGACGCTCGTCGACGCCTGGCCGCTGCTGCCTCCGATGGACCGGCCGGCACCCCTCATCGGGGCGGTCAACGACCGCCTGACCACCCCGCAGCGGATCGCCGCCGCGTTGGCGACCGCGCCGAAGCTGGCGGATCGTGCCGCACTGCGAGGGCTGCTGGACCGGCTCGCCGCCGGCTGCCGAAGTCCGTTGGAGATATGGGGACACGACCACGTCTTCGTCGGGCCGGGAATGCCGGCGTTCGAGCGGCAGGTGCGGGTGCGACTGGGCGGACAGGTCGTCTACCTCGATCTGTTCGCCGAGGCCGAGCTGGTCGACATCGAGCTGGACGGCGCGACGACCCACGCGGACCCGCGGGAACGCGAGATCGACCTGCGACGCGACGCACTGTTGGCGACCAAGGGCATACTCGTCGTCCGCTTCACCCACCGCCGGCTGTTCCACGAACCCGACGAGGTGCGTCGCGAGAAGCTCGCCATCCTCGCGACCCGCCGCAGACAGGACGTCACGCGGATCCCAAGTTGAGGGCGGCAACCTCGACCGAGTGAGCGGCGGCCCGTCTCGGCACAGTTCTGCCGACACGAGCGCTTGACAGGGTGACCGGTGAAATCCATCCTCGCGCTCCGGCTGGTCATCAACCGATCATGCGAGTGATCGAGCCAAAGCCGATGGCCGGAAGCCGGGGGCCGGACGCCGAGGGCCGGGTCGGGGCCATGCGAGGAGTGCAGAACTGGCGCGACGCCGACGTCAGATCCCACGAGTTGAAGGTGCGGTGGCCCTGATCGTGTCCCTTGTGGAGGCGTCGGCCGTTCGGCGGGTGGCGCGGAGATCAACGTAGAGGCACGCTTGTCGGCGTGAAGGCCTTCGTGGGGGTCACGGATGAGAAGTGGTACCGCTTTCTGGCGGCCCGTCCCGAGCTGAACGAGGTCAACTTCTGGCGGCCGTCGGGCGGCGGGTTTCGCGCGCTCACAGTCGGCGAGCCCTTCTTCTTCAAGGCCCACCATCCTCTCAACCGTGTCGTCGGTGGAGGCTTCTTCAGTGGCTTCACCCAGCTACGAATCTCCGAGGCGTGGGAGTTGTTCGGGGAGGCCAACGGGGCGGCGAGCATCGAGGAGATGCGCCGCAGTGTCGGTCGATACCGCAGGCAGCCGATCGCGCCCGACGAGGATCCCGTCATCGGCTGCATCTTCGTGCGTGACGCGACCTTCTTTCCCGACGAGTCCACCGTCGGCCCGCCGCCGGAGTTCAAGTCGAACGTGGTGCAGGGCAAGACGTACGACCTTGCGGATGCCGCCTGGGGCGATTACTTCGAACTGCTGATCCATCGCCTGATCGGCACGACGGTCGAGCTCGACCTCAATGCACCCTGGCATCGTCCCGGCCCGGTGTACGGGGACCCGCGGCTGGTGCCCCAGCGGCTGGGCCAGCAGTCGTTCAAGGCTGTGGTGCTCGGTGCGTACGGCCGGCGCTGCGCGATCACCGGCAACAGGGTCCAGCCGGTGTTGCAGGCCGCGCACATCCGGCCCTTGCCGAAGGGCGGCGAGCACCGCCTGGACAACGGCCTGCTCCTGAAGTCGGACGTGCACATCCTCTTCGACAAGGGCTACCTGGGCGTGGATCCGAAGTACCGCCTCGTGGTGAGCCCTCGGCTCCGCAGCGAGTTCGGCAATGGGGACCAGTTCTATGCCAAGGCGGGCGAGCAGATAGCTGTTCCGGATCGCCGGGCCGACCGACCGAACGCGGAGTTCCTGGAATGGCACCTCGACACCGTGTACAAGGCGGCCTGATCCCGGTAGCCGAGGTCGAACGTCAACCGATCGTGGAAGACACCGTCAGTTCGGGTGGGGCGGTTCGTCGAGGATGGCGCTGAAGCGTTCCTCGGCCAGGTCGAGCTGCCCGAGGATGTGCTCCTTCACGGGCGCCGACAGGGGGGTGTCCGGTCGGGTGACGAGGTCCCGGTAGACCGGCACGAGCGGCCGGTACTTGCGCGCCGACGAGGTCACCTTCGGACCGACGGTGTGGATGACGCCCACCCCGTTGTCCGTGAAGTCGGAGATCTTGATGACCCGGGCCCACGGCTCCCGGTCCAGGCTGGCCGCCACGTGTTCCCGGTACTGGACGTGCCTGTCCCGGCCCGGGTCGTACGCCGGATTGGTGACCGCGCCGACCAGTCGGGCCACCCGCGGGCCGAAGCGTGCCGCGAGCACGGCCAGGGCGGCGGCGGTGGCGTCCTCGCCGTCGTGCGCCCCGGCAGGTTCGCCGGAGGGCGTGGCGGCCAGCTCGTCGGGGTGGTCCTCCACCGCGTCGTGCAGCAGGCCGGCGACGATCACGTCGACATCGCGGACCTGGTAGTGGTGCATCATCCGGATCGCCACCCGCAGCAGGTGGTTCAGGTAGGGCTCGCGTACCCGCCGGTCGTCGCGGTGCAGCTCGGCGGCCAGGTCGAGGGCCTCGGTGAGCCGGCCCCGGGCGGCCTCGTCGAACGCGCGCAGCTCCAGCCGGAACCGGGCCAGCAGGCCGGGCTCGCCGTGGATCTCGGTGATCGCGTGCATCGGCATGGTGGCCAGGTAGGCGGGAAACTCCATCCGCCACTTATAGCCGATCTTCACCCTCCCGGGGGTCCCTGCCGTCGGCCACCCGACGCCGGGACCCCACGACCGCCGGCCACCGCGACGCCGGGACCCAGGGCCGTCGGCCACCGCGACCTGGCCGGCGGCGTCCGGTCAGGTGCCGGAGACGCGCTTGACCAGGCGTACGGTGGTGCCGTCGGCGCTGCCGTCCACGGTGGCCTCGTCCATCAACCGGGCCATGATCAGCCGGCCACGGCCGCGCTCGCTGTCGTCGGGGGGCGCCTCCCGCCACCCGCCGGTGTCGCTGACGACCATCTCCAGCCGGTCGGCGCGCAGCCGCCCCCGGACGGTGACCGACGCGTCCGGGGCGAACCGGTAGCCGTGCTCGATCGCGTTGGCGCACGCCTCGCCGGCCGCGATCAGGGCCGCGTCGACGTCGGCCTCACCGATGCCGAGGCCGGTCAGCCACTCCCGCAGCGCCTCCCGCGTCGGCGCGAGCTGGCCCGGGTCGGCGGTCAGCGTCGCGGCGAAGACCGCCGGTTCGCGATGCCGGTAGACCAGCACCGCCACGTCGTCGTTGCGGGTGTCGGGCAGCAGGTCCCGGACCATCCGGTCGGCCAGCGCCCCCTCGGGCAGCTCGCGGCCCTGGGTGAGCGCGGCGACCGCCCGGGAGATGCCGGCGTCGATCAGTTCCCGACGCCGCTCGACCAGCCCGTCCGTGTAGAGCAGCAGCGTCGAACCGGGCCGCAGCTGCGCCCCCGCCTCCGGCCGGCCGGGCACCGCCACGCTGGCCAGCGGCACCGACCCGGCGCGGGTCAGCAGGTCGGCGGAGCCGTCCGGGTGCACCAGGATGCCCGGCGGGTGGCCCGCCGACGAGTAGCGCAGCACGCCCAGCGAGCGGTCGATGATGGCGCAGAAGACGGTGGTGCAGGCCCCGCCGGGCACCATGCGGGCGAAGTCGTCCAGCGCGGAGAGCACCTCGGCGGGGCTCTTGGCCTGCAGGAGCAGGGCGCGCGAGGCGCTGCGCAGCTGACCCATGACGGTGGCGGCGGGCAGGCCCCGTCCCACCACGTCGCCCACCACCACGCCGACGAGGTCGCCGGGGAGCTGGACCACGTCGTACCAGTCGCCGCCCACCTCCAGCGGCGCCACCGCCGGCTGGTAGCGGGTCGCGAAGCCGGCCGGCAGGTCGACCGGGCCGAGCATCGCCCGCTGCATGGCCAGGGCCACCGTCCGCTGGGTCTCGAAGGCCCGCGCGCGGACCAGCGCCTGGGCCAGCGCCGCGCAGAGCTGCCGCACCAGCGGCCGGTCCACCGTCGGCACCGACCGGGGCGGATCCAGCTCCAGCCACACCCCGCTGGCTGCCCCGCCCGGCTCGACGCGCGCCCCGACCGCGGTCACCCGGCCCACGTCGTCGAGGAACAGCTGCGGCTCGCTCTCCGCGGCCAGCCCGTCGAGCGCCCGCTGCACCTGCGCGGTCAGCGTCAGGCCCTGGGTCACCACCAGCGGCGTGCCGGCGGCGTCGGCGCAGACCGCCAGGCCACGGGTGCCGTCCAGCAGGGTGCACAGCTCGGACAGGCCGGCGTCGAGCACCTCGGCCACGTCGGTGGCGCGGGCGAGCCGACCGGAGAGCGCGGCCAGGGCGGACTGCCGCGCGGCGGCCCGCACCTCGGCGGTCACGTCCCGCAGCGTGGCGACGTAGAGGCGGCGGCCGGTACGCGGCTCCCGCAGCGAGTTGTAGACCGCCTCGGCCCAGATCCGCTGCCCGTCGGCGTGCCGCAGCGGCAGGGTGACCCGCCCCCGGTCGGAGCCCCGCGCGGTGCGCAGCACGTCGATCAGCAGGCGCCGGTCGGCGGGCGCGGCGTCGGCCTCCGGCCACCAGGGGTGCGGCGGCGCGACCGGCGCCGCCAGCCGGGCGGTGCCGACCAGGTCGCAGAACGCCTCGTTCGCCTCGACCAGGGCGCCGTCGGCGTCGACGACGGCGAACGCGTCCTGCAACGACTCGATGAGCGCCGCCCGCCAGGTCGCCTCCTCGGTGCGCAACCGGGCCAGCTCCAGGTGCGCGCCCACCCGGGCCAACAGCTCCTCGGCGGAGAACGGCTTGACCAGGTAGTCGTCGGCCCCGGTCCGCAGCCCCTCCACCGCCGCCTCCTCGCCGGCGCGGGCGGAGAGCACGATGATCGGCAGCCCGGCCGTACGCCGGTCGACGCGCAGCGCCCGGACCAACCCGAAGCCGTCCAGGCGGGGCATCATCACGTCGGTCAGCACCAGGTCCGGCACCCGCTCGGCGATCCGGTCGAGCGCCTCGCGGCCGTCGGCCGCGACGACCACCCGGTAGTGGGGTGCGAGCAGGCTCGCGAGGAACGCGCGCAGGTCGGCGTTGTCGTCCACCACCAGCACCGTCGCGGTGTCCCGGGCGTCGCCGTCGGTCCGGTCCGCCGGGGCGGGCGCGGCCGCCGGGAGCCAGTGCAGGGCCTCGGCGACGTACGCCTCGTGGGCCGGCTCGTGAGGCGCGGTGGTCGCGGCGGTGGCCCGGCCGTACGGCAGCCGGACGGTGAACGTCGAGCCCTCGCCCTCGACCGAGCGCACGCTGACCTCACCACCGTGCAGCTGGACCATCTCCTGCACGAGCGCCAGCCCGATGCCGGTGCCCTCCTGCGACCGCCCGGCGGCACCCTTCACCCGGTGGAAGCGGCGGAACAGCAGCGGCTGCTGGTCGGCGGGGACGCCGACGCCGGTGTCGTCGACGGTCAGCGTGACGCGCTCGTCGTCGCCCCGCAGCCGCAGCCGCACCGCCCCGGACATGGTGTACTTCAAGGCGTTGGAGAGCAGGTTGACCACCACCTTCTCCCACATGTCGCGGTCCACGTACGCGGTGCGCGGCAGCGCCTCGACCTCGACCCGGTAGCTCAGTCCTGCCTGGCGCATGGCGTACGCGAAGGACTCCGCGACCCCGGCGGTGAGCGCCGGAAGGTCGGTCTCCCCCCGATCCGCGTCCAGCCGGCCGCTCTCCAGGCGGGCGAAGTCGAGCATGTCGTTGACGAGCTTGCGCAGCCGGCCGGTGTTGCGGTGCACCAGCTCCAGGCGTTCGCGCTGGCCCGGCGGGAGCGGCTCCCGCCGGTCGGCGAGGCTCTCCCGCACCGGCCCGGCGATCAGCGTCAGCGGGGTGCGCAGCTCGTGGCTGACGTCGGTGAAGAACTCCGTCTTCGCCGCGTCCAGCTCGGCCAGCGCGGCGGCGCGGCGGCGCTGGGCCTCGTACGCCAGCACGTCGCCCAGCGCCGTCGAGACCCGGTTGGCGACCAGGTCGAGGAAGCCCCGGTACGCCTGGTCCAGCTCCCGGAAGGGGCTGATGCCGGCGACCAGCACGCCGGCCGGGCGGGTGTGCCCGGTGGCCAGCAGGGGCAGCACCACCACCTCGTCCACCGGCACCCCGGCGACGGCCCCGGCCCGGGCGCGGGGGTCGCCGGGCAGGGCCACTCCCCGGACCCGCGCGGGGCGGCCGGTGCGGGTGACCTCGTCGATCTGCGCCAGCCAGCCGGGGCCCGCGGCGGCGTCGTCCTCGGCCACGCCGACCGAGGCGGCCAGGACGAGGTCGTCCGCGTCGGACCACGGGCTGCCGCCCGGTGCGCGGCCGGCCGGGTCGCGGTCCGGCGGCACGCCCTCGGGACGCAGGTAGATCATCGCGGCGGGCAGGTCGGCTGCGCTGCCGGTGAGGACCCGGGCCGACGCCCGGACGGCGTCGCGGGTGGTGTCCGCCGCCGCGATGGAGACCGAGCCCAGCTCGCGCAGCGTCTCCAGCCGACGGTCACCCAGCACCCGGGCGGTGACGTCCGTGGTGGCCACGAAGATGCCGGGGATCCGGCCGTGCCCGGCGCGCACCGGGCTGTAGGAGAAGGTCCAGTACGTCTCCTCGAGGTAGCCGTGCCGGTCGAGCAGGAGCAGCTGGTTCTCCGCGTAGGTGGCGCCGTCGCCGGCGAGCACCTGGTCGGTCAGCGGGCCCAGCTCGGTCCAGACCTCGGCCCAGCACTCCGCGCCCGGCTGGCCGATGGCGGCCGGGTACTTGTCGCCGAGGACCGGGGTGTACGCGTGGTTGAAGATCTGCACCAGCTCGGTGCCCCACCACAGCAGCATCGGGATCTTCGACGGCAGCACCGTGCGCACCGCCGCGCACAGCTCCGGCGGCCAGGTCTCCACCGGACCCAGGGGAGTGGCCGCCCAGTCGGTCGCCCGGTGCGCGGCGCTGGTCGAGTCGTCACCGGCGAAGAGGGCGTCGACGGACGCCCCGGCGTCCGCCGGTCCGACGTGCTGCTCCGAATCCACGTCCGGCCCCCTGTCCCCGAGCTGATTCCGGGTCGTAGGCAGCCGCCATGGCCTGCCCCGCATCGTCCCGCCGGGGTCACTTGCCCCAACCGGCCACGCCCGAACCGTCCATCGACGTGACCCGACCCGCACCTCAGCGGACGCCGTCGCCGCGCGGGACCCGCCCGCAGTCACCGACCCACGCGCGACCCGTCCCTGGCGGTCAGGGCGACCCGTCCGTGGCGGTCAGCGGGCGACCTGTCCGGGCGGTCAGGGTGACCCGTCCGCGCGGTCGGCAGGCGACCCGTCCGTGGCGGTCAGTGGGTGACCGTCCGGGCGGTCAGCGGGCGAGGCGGTGGTCGCGGGGGCTGACGCCGTGGACCCGGCGGAAGGCGCTGCTCAGCGCGAAAGGGCTGCCGTAGCCGACCTTGCGGGCGACCGCGCCCAGGGTGGCGTCGGGCTCGCGGAGCAGGTCGGCGGCGAGCGCCAGCCGCCACCCGGTCAGGAACGTCATCGGCGGCTCGCCGACCAGCTCGGTGAAGCGCCGGGCCAGCGCCGCCCGGGAGAGTCCGACCTCGGCGGCGAGGGAGGCGACCGTCCAGGGCCGGGCCGGGTCGTTCTGGAGCAGCCGCAGCGCCGGGCCGACGACCGGGTCGGCGGCGGCGACGTACCAGGCGGGCGCGGCGCCGGGGCGGGCGAACCACGTCCGCAGCGCGGCGATCAGCACCAGGTCGAGCAGCCGGTCGAGGACGGCCTCCTGCCCGGGCGCGTCCCGGGTGACCTCGTCGGCGAGCAGGGACACCAGTGGGCTGCGCCACTCCTCGCCGCCGACCACCAGCAGGGGCGGCAGGGCGGTCAGCAGCCGCCGGCTCAGCTCGCCGGGCAGCTGGTAGGTGCCGGTCAGCAGCACCGTGGAGCCGTTGGCGCCCGTGCCCCAGGTGCGTACGCCCAGCGCCATCGCCTCGGCCAGGGGCTCGCCCCACAGCGTGGTGCACCGCTGCCCGGGATGGACGACCACCTGCGGCGGGGTGGCCGGGTCGTCGGCCACGAGGTAGCCGTCCGGCCCGCGCAGCACCGCCACGTCGCCCGGCCCGAGCGCGACCGGCCCGCCGTCGTCGGGGACCACCCACGCCGCGCCACGGACCAGGGCCACCACGGTCAGCGGGGCGCGGTCCTCGATGCGCAGCGCGAACGGCGGGTCCAGCATCGACCGGAGCAGGAAGGCCCCCCGGGCCCGGGGCCCGTCCAACAGCCCGGTCAGCGGATCCACCCCCGAATCCTAGCCACCTCCCCGCCGGCCCTCTCCGCGTCGATCATGCAGTCGTGGTGCCCCGCAAAATCCGCAGATCGTCCCACACCGCCCACCACAAGCCCATGATCGACGGGGAGGTGGGGTGGGGAGGTGGGGCGGGGGGTCAGGGGGTCAGCCAGGTGGTGGCGCGGGTGCGGATGGTCTCGGGGATCTCGTGGGGGCCCGGGAACTCGTCGTAGGTGACGTCGTAGCCGAGGGAACGCAGGCGGGGGACCAGGCGGCGGCTGCACACGTCGACCGGCAGGACGGGGTCCTGCGCGCCGTGCGAGACGTAGATCCGGGGCCGGCCGTGGGTGACCAGCGGCGCGGCGAAGCCGGGGGAGAAGGCCACCACCGCGTCGACCAGGTCGCCGTTGGTCAGGCCCAGGGAGAGGGCGTACGAGGCGCCGTCGGAGAACCCGCCGAACGCCACTCGCGCCACGGGGTAGCCGGCGAAGGCCGTGGCCAGCAGCTCGTCGATGCGTCGGACGTCCGCCCCGAAGCCCTCGACGATCAGGTCCCAGCTGCTCGCCACCGCCTTCGGGGCGACCAGCAGCAGCCGGTGCGCGTCGGCTACCGGAAGCAGCAGGTCCAGCCCCTGCCGGGCCGAGCCGCCCGCCCCGTGCAGGAGCAGCACCAGCCGGTACGGCGGACCGTCGACCGGCGGCGGGGCGTACACCATCGCCAGCGGGGCGCCCCGCGGGTCGGTCAGCGACGCCAGCCCGGCGGCGGCCAGGGCGGTCGGCGGCGCCGGACGCGCCCTGAGGCGGCCGTGCCGGGGGTTCTCCTCCGGCTGCCGGTGCGGCGGGGCGGGTTCGGCCACGGGATCACCGCTCCTCGTCCTGGGCGGGCATGCGCGGGCGGTTACCCGCCAGCCCGCCGACCAATCCCACCGGGGACGCCTCGGACTGGCGTGGCCCTGGCACCGGCGTGCCCCCTCTCACCGGGCGGTTCATCCGCTCACCCGGCGGACCAGCCGGGACGGGAACATCGTCGCCGGCGGAACCGGCCGCCCGCCCAGCACGGCCGTCGCCGCCGCCGTGGCGATCTGCGTCACCGGGTGGGTCGCCGTGGTCAGCGCGGGGGTGGTCATCGCGGCGAGCGGGATGTCGTCGAAGCCGGTCACCGCGACGTCGCCGGGCACCTGGACGCCGTCGCCGCGCAGCTGGTCGATCACCCCGAGGGCGGTCGCGTCGCTGCTGCCGACGATCGCGTCCGTGTCCGGCCAGCGCGCCAGCACCTCCCGGGCCGCCGCCCGGCCGCGCTCCGCGCTGAAGTCCCCCGGCACCAGCCGCTCCGGCAGGGCGGCGTCGCGCACCAGCCGCCGGTACGCGCCGACCGAGCGACCGGCGCAGGACAGCCACCGGGGCCCGGTCACCATGGCGATGCGGCGGCGCCCGGTGGCGTACAGGTGCCGGACCACGGCCCCGGTGCCGCCGCCGTTGTCCACGTCGAAGGCCGGGACGAGGGCGGAGCCGATGCCGATCGAGGCCACCCGGCCGCGCAGCCCCGCCGGGACGGCGTCCAGCACCGCCTCGGTGGTGTTGATCAGGATGATCCCGCCGACGCTGCGGTCCTCGGCCAGCCGGCGCACCTCGCCCGGCGCCCGCGTGGGCAGCCAGTGCAGCGCCACCCCGAGCCCGTGCGGCGCGCAGACCTGGGCGCACGCGCCGAGCACCCGGTGGACGTACGGGTCGTCGAGGACCGTCGCGGCGGTGCCGGTCACCGCCACCACCAGCCGGACGCCGGTACCCCGGACCAGCGCGCGGGCGGCCGGGTTCGGCGCGTAGCCGAGCCGGTCGGCGGCGACGTTCACCCGCTCGCGCGCGGCGGGGGAGGCGTAGCCCGTGCCGGCGATCACCCGCGAGGCGGTGGCCCGGGAGACCCCCGCCGCCCGGGCGACGTCCTCCAGGGTCGGTGCTCGGTGTGTCGTCGTCATCCCCGGTCCTCCCCGTGGTCGGCCGTCGCGGCGTGGACGGTCGACCGAATCATCCCCCTCCGGCGCGCCGACGGTAAGGGGCGGCACCGGCTTGTCCTGAAAGCGCTCTCAGGTGTGGGATCGGGCGACAGACCACCCGAGGCGAGAGGACCGCCATCGTGAGCCACACCGCCGCCCCGCCCGCCGCGCCGCCCCCGGCCGTACCCCGGGCGGTGCTGGCCGCCCGCACCGGCGTGGCCGTGGTGTTCGCGCTCAACGGCCTGGCGGTGGCCACCTGGTTCTCCCGGGTGCCCGCCGCCCGCGACGCGCTCGGGCTCAGCGCGGGTCGGCTCGGGCTGCTCCTGCTCGCCATGTCCGTCGGCGCGCTGCTCGCGATGCCCACCGCCGGCCTGGTGGCCCAGCGACTCGGGGCGGTCCGCACGGTCGCCCTCTCCACCCTCGTCGTCGCGGCCGGGCTGACCGTGACCGGCGTCGCCGCCCTGGCCGGCTCGCTGGCCGGGGTCGCGGTGGGGCTGTGCGCCCTCGGCTACGGCTCCGGCATCTGCGACGTGGCGATGAACGTCGAGGGCGCGGCGGTCGAGCGGCGGCTGGGGCGCACGGTCATGCCCCGTTTCCACGCGGCGTGGAGCCTCGGGTCCGTGGCCGGCGCCGGGCTCGGCGCCGGAGCGGCGCGCCTCGACGTGCCGGTCGCCGCGCACCTCGCCGCGCTGGCGGCGGTGGTGCTGCTCGGCACGCTGCTGGCCGTCCGGTCGTTCCTGCCGGCGGCCGAGGGCGGCACGGCCTCCGCGTCGGCCGCCTCCGCCGAGCGCCGCCGCGACCTGCTGGCCGCCTGGCGGGAGCCGCGCACCCTGCTCATCGGCCTGCTGGTGCTGGTGTCGGCGTTCGCCGAGGGCAGCGCGAACGACTGGCTGGCCGTCGCCTTCATCGACGGACACGACCTCGGCGAGGCGGCCGGGGCGGGCGTCTTCGGCGTCTTCGTCGTCGGCATGACCCTCGGCCGCACCGTGGGCACCGTCGCGCTGGACCGGTGGGGCCGGGTGCCCGTCCTGTCCGGCACGATCCTGCTCGCCACGCTCGGCGCGGGCGTGGCGGTGCTCGCCGGCTCCGGGCCGGTGGCGATCGCCGGGGTCGCGCTCTGGGGGATCGGCGCGTCGCTCGGCTTTCCGGTCGGGATGAGCGCGGCGGCTGACGACGAGCAGCGGGCGCCGGCCCGGGTCAGCGTGGTCGCCGTGATCGGGTACACGGCCTTCCTCGCCGGCCCGCCGCTGCTCGGCCTGCTCGGCGACCGGGTCGGTACGCTGCACGCCCTGCTCGTCGTGCCGGTGCTGCTGCTGCCCACCCTCGCCCTGGTGCCGGCCACCCGCCCGCCGGCCCGCTGACGTCACCTGGCAGGGCACTCACACCCCGCTCGCAGCCGCCTCGCAGGAAACGGTGCTGCACTGGGAGGACCCGGAGGAGAGGAGCGGGACATGGGCTGGTTCAACCGGCGGTCGCGGGCCACCGACCCGACCCCGACGAAGCTCGACCGGGAGGCGACCCGCGAGGACCTGGCCGCGCTGGAGGCGTTCGTCGCCAGCCGCCGGGGCGTGGAGTTCTACCTGGAGCCGGAGACCACGGCGACCGACACCACCGTGGTCGCGATCGCCCACGACGGCGAGTGGATCCGCCGTCGCACCGGCTCGCCGCGCGCCGCCGGGACGATCGCCCGCAGGCACGCGGTGCCGCTGTACGAGGCCGCCCGCACCGGCTACCCGGAGCGGATGCGCGCCTGGAACCGCGCCCACCCCGAGCGCCACGCCCGCTGACCCCCGGCCCCGCCGCGCCCGTTGACCATGACCCGCGGCCCCGCTGACCCGGCTCGCCACGCCCGTTGACCATGGCTCGCCGCCCCCGCTGACCCGGCTCGCCACCGGGTGTCCGGCCCCGGGTGCCCGGTCATCCGGGTGCGGCCACCGCCGCGCGGGCCTCGGCCAGGGCCATCGGCGGACCGTGGCTGGCGACGTACCAGTGGATGCCGTCGGTCAGCAGTCGGCGCACCAGGGCACAGGTCGGGCCCGTCCTGCGGGGTGCGCAGGTGCGCCGGCGGGGGGTAGTAGCAGTCGCCGAGCAGCAGCACGCCCGAGTCCGGCACCGCCACCACCGTCGAGTCCGGCGCGTGGGCGCCCCGACGTGCGTCGCCGTCACGCCCACGGGCAGTTCCAGCCCGTCCGCGAACGTGCGGGTCGGCGGCAGCACCGCGAAGTCGTCCCACGAGTCCACCGCCAACGCCCGGGCCCGGAAGCTCGGGCCGAGCGGGGCTCTGCCCGGCGTCGACCAGCACGCTGCCCCGCTCGTCGGCGATCAGCGCGACGCCAGCCTGCACGCTGGCCGGATCCGGGTCGCCGGGGCAGATCCAGACCCGCCCGGCGAGGTGCTGGAACGCCATGTCGATGATGGCGCGCTCCTTCCCCCCGTCGAGAGTGGACGTCCGACGATCGTAGACCGGGGGCGCTGTCGTCAGGTGCGCTCGCGTCGCCCGAGTCGGAGGAGCCGCGCCCCGAGTACGGCGGCGCCTCCCAGCGTTGCGGTGCCGAGCAGCACCATGAACGTCGGATAGAGGTACGGCACCTGGATCCAGGCGACGTCGCGACCCCGGTAGAGCATGCCGACCACCCGGTGGACGGAGGCGAGCAGCAGCAGCGGCGCGAGCAGCGGGAGCAGCCGCACCAGCGTCCAGGGGCGCACCGCCCGGCCGGCTGCCCAGCGGCGCGAGCGGAGCACGCCCCGACCCGCGAGCGCCGCCGTCGCGACGGCGAGCACCAGCAGCACCGCGTCGACGACCGCCAGCGGCGTGCCCGCCGAGGGCGCCGGCCTTCCCTCGATCAGCGCGACGAGCCGCTCGGCGAGGGCCGAGGCGTGGCCGTACGACAGGCCGGTGTTCGCCATGACCGCGACGCCGTGGCCGGACGCGGGCAGCAGCGCCTGGTACGCCGTCGAGGTGAACAGGTCGCCGCTGTGCGCGATCATCGGCGCCCCCGACGCGGTCCTCTCGACGAACCAGCCGAGGGCGTAGGAGCCCGAGACCGCGGACGGGCGGTGCAGCGCGGCGAGCCCCGAGGGGGAGACGACCGCCTTGCCGTCCGGGCCGCGCCCCTGGTTGCCCTGCGCGACCAGCCACGCCGCCATGTCGTGCGCCGAGCTGAGCACACCGCCCGAACCGTTGCCGAAGGCTGGCGGCTCGGGCACGGCGACGGCCGCGCCGAGGATCATCAGGTGGCCGCGTGCGCTCGGCGGCAGCTCGCGGGCGACGTCGAGGGTGCGGCTGTCGGCCATGCCGAGCGGACCGAAGACGTACGTCCGCAGGTAGTCGTCGAACGGACGGCCGCTGACCACCTCCACCAGACGTGCGGCCACCTGGAAGTTCGGGTTGTGGTACTCCCATCTCGTGCCGGGCGCGGCGGCCAGCCGCGCGGTGCGCATCCCCGCCACGGACTCCCGCAGCGAGCTCGGCTGCCGCCGGCTGAAGGCGGGAAACGTCGTGTCCGACATGCCGGAGGTCTGGTCGAGCAGCTGCCGCACGGTGATCGTGGCGGCTCGGGGATCGGCCATCGCGAACTCGGGCAGGTGCCGCTGGACCGGGCCGTCGAGCTCCACCCGGCCGGCCTCCACCAGTTGCATCACCGCCAGGGCGGTGAACGACTTGCTCACCGACGCCACGGCCATGGGGGTGTGCGCGGTGACCGGGACGCCGGCAGGGGTGTGGCCGTACCCGGCGACGTGCAGCACGTCGGTTCCCCGGGTGACGGCCACCGCGACGCCGGGCAGCCCGGTGGCGTCGCGGTACTCCCGGACGAGGGCGTCGACGGCAGGTGCGTCGACACCGGCCGGAGATCCGGGCGGAGGCGCCGGGGCCGGCGACGCGGCGAGCGCCACCGCACCGGCCAGGACGAGAACTCGCGTGAGCATGACCGGAGTCTCGGCCGGCGACGCCGCCCGTACATCGGATCGTGGTCCGGACACGGGATCGGACCGTGGTCCGACGCCCGGCCGCCATCCGGTGGATACGGTGGCGCGGTGGTCACCTCGGGGCGGCTCGGGCTGCGGCAGCTGATGGCGTTCGACGCGTTGGTGGCGGCGGCCATCGTGCTCGTCACCGTGCTCCGGACGCCCGCCGCCCCGGTGCTCGCGTGGGGGCTGGCCGTGCTGTTCGGGCCTCCGCTCGCCGTACGCAGGCGTTGGCCGGTGCCGGTGCTCACCGTCGTGGTGGTGGCCGGGGCCGTGGCGGTGGCGATCGGGGTCGCCGGCGACGCGGTGGTGTTCGCGGTGGCGCTCGCGCTCTACCCGCTCGCGCTGTCCGCCCCCATCCGGCGGGCCGGGTTCGCGCTCGCCGGGGCGCTGGCGGGTTTGACGGCCGGGGGCGTGGTGGGCGCGACGGTCCCAGGGCTGCCGGTGATCCCGACCCGGGCGGGGGAGGAGTCGTTCGCGGCCACGCCGGTGCCGGTCCTGCTCTACGCCGCGACCGTGATCGCCGGCTCGTGGACGCTCGGCCGGGCGGTACGCGCCCGCCGACAGCACGCCGCCCAGCTCGCCGAGCTGCGTGCCGACCGGGCGGTGGCCGAGGAGCGGCTGCGCATCGCCCGGGACATCCACGACGTGGTCGGGCACAGCCTCAGCGTGATCGCGATGAGGGCGGCGGTCGCCAACCACCTCGCAGACGGCCAACCCGAACAGGGGCGGGCCGCCCTCGACGCGATCGAGCGGGTCAGCCGGGCGGCCCTCGACGACGTCCGGGTCGTGCTCGGCGCGCTGCGGGATCCGGCCGACACCGCGCCGAGCTTCACCGAACTCGACCGGCTGGTCGAGGACGTCCGCGTCGCCGGTGTCACCGTCGACGCCGACCTGGCGGCCGATCTGTCCCGGGTGCCGGCGGCCGTGCAGGTTTCGGCGTACCGGATCGTGCAGGAGGCCCTCACCAACGTGCTGCGCCACGCCGGTCCGGCCCGCTGCCGACTGGATGTCACGATCGAGCCCGGGGTGCTGGTCGTCGCCGTCGTCGACGACGCGGGGCCGCGGCGTGCCGTGGGGCCGCCCGGCCACGGCCTGCGGGGGATGCGCGAACGGGCGGCGATGCACGGCGGCATCCTGGAGGCCGGCCCCGAGCCCGGCGGGTTCGCCGTCCGCGCCCGACTGCCGTTCACCGCGGGGGTGTCCGACGATGAGTGAGCCGGTACGCGTGCTCCTGGCCGACGACGAGGCGCTGCTGCGCGGCACCCTTCGCCTGCTGCTCGACGCCACCCCCGGGATGACCGTGGTGGCGGAGGCCGGCACCGGGCGCGAGGCCGTCCGGCTCGCGGAGGCGCACTCGCCCGACGTGGTCCTGATGGACATCCGGATGCCCGAACTGGACGGCATCGCCGCCACCGAACAGGTCACCGCGTTGCGGGACGCGCCCCGGGTGCTCGTCCTCACCACCTTCGACCTCGACGAGTACGTGTACCGGGCGCTGCGCGCCGGGGCGAGCGGTTTCCTGCTCAAGGACACGCCACCCGTGCGGCTGCTCGACGCGATCAGGGTGGTCGCCGCCGGCGAGGCGCTGCTGGCCCCGAGCGTCACCCGTCGGCTCATCGCCGAGTTCGCCCGGGTGCCGGCGGCGCGGCGGGTGCCCGGACGGCTCGACGGGGTGACCCGGCGGGAACGGGAGGTGTTGACGTTGATCACCCGTGGGATGTCCAACACCGAGATCGAGCGGCACCTGCACCTCAGCCGGGGCACCGTGAAGACGCACATCGGCCGGTTGCTGACGAAGCTCTCCGCCCGTGACCGGGCGCAACTGGTGATCGTGGGCTACGAATCGGGGCTCGCCGACCGGTGAGGCGACGTCGACCGTGGTGAACGCTCCGCCGGCACGTCGGGCGGGGAAGGGCGGGTCCCGTTCGCCGGAACGTGCCTGCTGGAGAAGGGCGACGGTACGCGGGTGCCGGGATGCCCGCGGCTGCCGGACGGGTCGGGCCCGGGCGCGTTGCGGGGCCACCGTCCCCGCATTCGGAGACCTCGACACCGCATCGGCCGACGACAATGTCAAATAACTGTCCGACTGGATCACCCCATCGTTCCTCGTCGATCGGATCGGCGCGTCGCTGGCCGGACGGGGTGGCGTTGACCGGCGGCCCCGGGGTGTGGCAGCATTCGCGGCCTGACGGCAGTGAAGGAAGCCGGTGCGATTCCGGCGCGGTCCCGCCACTGTCACCGGGGAGCGATCCCCCCTCGCGAGTCACGGCCGTGCGTGTGCGGTTGGAAGGCCGGGGGAGAGCGTCGATCTGGGAGCCAGGATACTTCGGCCGTCGGGAGTGACCCCAGGGCGTGGACACCCGAGGAGGACCCGATGACGCACCGCGTCTCCGCCATCGACGATCACCGTCGCATCGTGCCCGGCCGTGGCAGTGCCGCGGGCGGCCGCACCCCCGCGCCGCCGGCCGGTCGCCGTGCCGCCGCGCAGTCGCCCCGCCCCGCCGCCCCCGCGACCGGCCGCGCCCGCGCCGCGTACCGCTGACGCCCGCACCGCGCCGCCCGACCCCGCCGGTGAGCCGGCCGTCGGCCCGCCGCACCCGCTGAACCGCGCCCACCCCCGCATCGCCCGGTCGGCCCCGCGCCGACCCGGGTGTCACTCTCCGGAGCCGCCCGTGCGCACCCTGCTGCTGTCCACCGCCGACACCGACCTGCTCGCCGCCCGCGCCAGCGGCGCCGAGTACCGGCTCGCCAACCCCGCCCGGGTCGCCGCCGACGCCGTGCCCGCGCTGCTCGACGGCGTCGACCTCGCCGTCGTACGCCTGCTCGGCGGCCGGCAGGCGTGGCCGGACGGGCTGGCCGCGGTGCTGGCCTCCGGCGTGCCGACGGTCGTGCTCGGCGGCGAGAACGTGCCGGACGCGGAGCTGATGGCGGCCTCCACCGTGGCCTCCGGGGTGGCCACCCAGGCCCTGGCCTACCTGGTCGAGGGCGGGCCGGAGAACCTCGCCCAGCTCGCCCGGTTCCTCTCCGACACGGTGCTGCTCACCGGCGAGGGGTTCGACCCGCCCGCGCCCACCCCGACGTACGGCATCCACGGCGAGCGGCCCGCGCGGCCGGACCGGCCGACCGTCGGGATCGTCTTCTACCGGGCGCACGCCCTCGCCGGGAACACCGGGTTCGTCGACGTCCTCGCCGACGCGGTCGACGCGGCCGGCGGCGACCCGCTGCCCATCTACTGCGGCTCGTTGCGCGGCCTCACCGCCGGCGCGGGGCCGCTCGGGCTCTTCGCCCGCTGCGACGCCCTGCTGGTCACCGTGCTCGCCGCCGGCGGCACGGTCGCCGCCGACGCCTCCGGCGGGGGCGACGAGGACGCCTGGGACGTGGGCGCGCTCGCCGCCCTGGACGTGCCGGTGATCCAGGCGCTCTGCCTGACCAGCACCCGCGAGCAGTGGGCCGCCAGCGACGCCGGGCTGTCCCCGCTGGACGCCGCGATGCAGGTGGCGATCCCCGAGTTCGACGGCCGGATCGTCACCGTGCCGTTCTCGTTCAAGAAGATCGACGCCGACGGGCTGTCCACCTACGCGGCCGACCCGGAGCGGGCCGCCCGGGTGGCCGGCATCGCCGTGCGGCACGCCCGGCTGCGGCACGTGCCCCAGGCCGACAAGCGGCTCGCGGTCGTGCTCAGCTCGTACCCGACGAAGCACTCCCGGGTCGGCAACGCCGTCGGCCTGGACACCCCCGCCTCGGCGGTCCGGCTGCTCGCCGCCCTGGCGGAGGCCGGCTACGACCTCGGCGACGCCCCGGTGCCCGACGACGGCGACGCGCTCATCCACGCCCTCATCGCCGCCGGTGGCCACGACGTCGAGTGGCTCACCCCGGAACAGCTCGGCGCCGCCGAGGCGCGGGTGCCGGGGGAGACGTACCGGCGCTGGTTCGCGCAGGTGCCGGCGGAGCTGCGGGACCGGATGCTCGCCCACTGGGGCGAGCCGCCCGGCGGGCTCTACACCGACGGCGGCGACATCGTGCTCGCCGGGCTGCGCTTCGGCAACGTGGTGCTGCTGATCCAGCCGCCGCGCGGTTTCGGGGAGAACCCGATCGCCATCTACCACGACCCGGACCTGCCGCCCAGCCACCACTACCTGGCCGCGTACCGCTGGCTGGCCGCGCCCGCCGCCGACGGCGGGTTCGGCGCCGACGCCGTGGTGCACCTGGGCAAGCACGGCACCCTGGAGTGGCTGCCCGGCAAGGGCCTCGGGCTGGCCGCCGACTGCGCCCCCGACGCCGTCCTCGGCGACCTGCCGCTGGTCTACCCGTTCATCGTCAACGACCCCGGCGAGGGCACGCAGGCCAAGCGGCGCGCGCACGCCGTGGTCGTCGACCACCTCGTGCCGCCGATGGCCCGCGCCGAGACGTACGGCGAGCTGGCGAAGCTGGAGCAGCTGCTCGACGAGTACGCCACCGTGCAGGCCCTCGACCCGGCCAAGGTGCCGACCGTGCGGGCCCAGATCTGGGACCTCGTGCGCGCCGCCGAGCTGCACCACGACCTGCACACCGAGCGGATGCCCGACGCCGACGACTTCGACGACTTCGTGCTGCACCTCGACGGCTACCTGTGCGAGGTCAAGGACGTGCAGATCCGCGACGGCCTGCACGTCCTCGCCGCCGTGCCCACCGGCGAGCCCCGGGTCAACCTCGTGCTCGCCGTGCTGCGCGCCCCGCAGGTCTGGGGCGGCGCCCGCGCGCTGCCCGGCCTGCGGCAGGCCCTGGCCGCCGCGTACGGGCTGGACGAGCAGGCGCTGCTCGCCGCACCGGGGGAGCGGCTGGCCGTGCCCGAGGCGCTGACCGAGACCGTGGACGGGCCGGGCGTCACCGCCGCCGACGCGGTCGACCTGATCGAGGCCCTGGCCCGCCGGCTGGTCGTCGGCATGGAGACCCTCGGCTGGGACGCCGACAAGGTCGACGCGGTGGTCGAGGAGGTGGCCGGGCGGGCCGTACCGGACGCCGCCGCCGTGCTCCGCTTCGCCGCCACCGAGCTGGTGCCCCGCCTGGACCGCACGACCGACGAGATCGACCGGGTGGTGGGCGCGCTCGACGGGCGGTTCGTGCCGCCCGGCCCGTCCGGCTCGCCCACCCGGGGCCTGGTCAACGTGCTCCCCACCGGCCGGAACTTCTACTCCGTCGACCCGAAGGCCATCCCCAGCCGCAACGCCTGGGACGTCGGCGTGGCCCTGGCCGACTCGCTGCTCGCCCGGCACCTCGCCGACACCGGGGAGTACCCCCGCTCGGTCGGGCTCACCGTCTGGGGCACCAGCGCCATGCGCACCCAGGGCGACGACATCGCCGAGGTGCTCGCCCTGCTCGGCTGCCGCCCGACGTGGGACGACCGGTCCCGCCGGGTCACCGGCGTCGAGGTGGTGCCGACGGCGGAGCTGGGCCGCCCCCGGGTCGACGTCACCGTGCGCATCTCCGGCTTCTTCCGCGACGCCTTCCCGCACGTGGTCGCGCTCATCGACGACGCGGTGCGGCTGGTGGCCGCCCTGGACGAGCCCGCCGAGGAGAACTTCGTGCGCGCGCACGTCGCCGCCGACCTCGCCGAGCACGGCGACGAGCGGCGGGCCACCGCCCGCGTCTTCGGCTCCAAGCCCGGCGCGTACGGGGCGGGGCTGCTGCCGCTGATCGACGCCCGTAACTGGCGCAGCGATGCCGACCTCGCCGAGGTGTACGCCGTCTGGGGCGGCTACGCCTACGGCCGGGGCCTGGACGGGCGGGAGGCGCGTGCCGACATGGAACGCTCCTTCGCCCGGATCGCCGTGGCGGTGAAGAACCAGGACACCCGCGAGCACGACATCGTCGACTCCGACGACTACTTCCAGTACCACGGCGGGATGGTGGCGATGGTCCGCCACCTCACCGGCGCCGCCCCGGCGGCGTACGTGGGGGACTCGGCCATGCCGCACGACGTGCGCACCCGCACCCTCGGCGAGGAAACCCGGCGGGTGTTCCGGGCCCGGGTGGTCAACCCGAAGTGGATCGCCGCGATGCGCCGGCACGGCTACAAGGGCGCCTTCGAGCTGGCGGCCACCGTCGACTACCTGTTCGGCTACGACGCCACCGCCGGCGTCGTCGACGACTGGATGTACGAGCACCTGACCGCCGCGTACGTCTTCGACGACACCACGCGGGAGTTCCTGGAGCGGTCCAACCCGTGGGCGCTGCGCGGCATCACCGAGCGGCTGCTGGAGGCGGCCGACCGGGGCCTGTGGGCCGAGCCCGAGCCGGCCACCCTGGACCGGCTCCGCGAGACGTACCTGGCCAGCGAGGGCGACCTGGAGGAACGGCAGTGAGCGCGAGGAGTGAGCCGGTCCTGCGAGCCCCGCAGTCGCGAACGGAAGGCGGCTCGGTGAGCGCGAGGAGTGAGCCGGTCCTGCGAGCCCCGCAGTCGCGAACGGAGGCGGCTCAGTGACCACCTACCCGTTCAGCGCGGTGCTCGGCATGGACGACATGCGGCTGGCCCTGCTGCTCAACGCCGTCTCCCCGGCGATCGGCGGGGTGCTGGTACGCGGCGAGAAGGGCACCGCCAAGTCGACCGCCGTACGGGCGCTCGCGGCACTGCTGCCGCCGGTCGACCGGGTGGCCGGCTGCCGCTTCGCCTGCGACCCCACCGCCCCCGACCCGTCCTGCCCGGACGGCCCGCACCCGGCCGCCCCGCCCGCCGAGCGGCGGCCCGCCCGGCTGGTGGAACTGCCGGTCGGCGCGGCCGAGGACCGGGTGGTCGGCTCGCTCGACCTGGAGAAGGCGCTCGGCGAGGGCGTGCGCGCCTTCGAGCCCGGCCTGCTCGCCGCCGCCCACCGCGGGGTGCTCTACGTCGACGAGGTCAATCTGCTCCACGACCACCTGGTCGACCTGCTCCTCGACGCCGCCGCCATGGGCCGTTGCCACGTGGAGCGCGAGGGCGTCTCGGTCAGCCACGCGTCCCGGTTCCTGCTGGTCGGCACGATGAACCCGGAGGAGGGGGAGCTGCGCCCGCAGCTGCTGGACCGGTTCGGGCTGACCGTGGAGGTCGGGGCCAGCCGCGACCCGGCCGTACGCGTCGAGGTGGTCCGCCGGCGGCTCGCCGCCGACGCCGACCCGGCCGGGTTCGCCGCCCGCTGGGCCGACGCCGACGCGCAGGTCGCCCGCCGGGTCGCCGCCGCCCGGCAGCGGCTGGAGCACGTGCTGCTGCCCGACGCCGCGCTGCGCCAGATCGCCGAGGTGTGCGCCGCGTTCGACGTGGACGGCATGCGGGCCGACATCGTCACCGCCCGTACCGCGCTGGCGCACGCCGCCTGGCACGGCCGGGACGCGGTCACGGTGGAGGACGTGCGGGTCGCCGCCCGGCTGGCCCTGCCGCACCGGCGCCGCCGCAACCCGTTCGACGCGCCCGGACTCGACGAGAAGCGCCTCGACGAGGCCCTGGACCGGGCCGGCGACGACGACCCCGACGACGACCCCGGCGGCGGTCCGGACCCGGGCCCCGACGGCGGCGGGCCGGGCGGCCGAGGCCCCGGCGACCCGGGCGGTGGCCCGGCCGGGGCCGGCGGCGCCCCGGACGACGGCGCCGCCGACGGCAGCGCGCCGGCCGGCACGGACACGCCGGGCCTGGGGCGTGACGGCGACACCGGCCGGGCCGGCGGCGCGGACACGTGGCCGGACCGCTCCGGCG
>NZ_JBFABB010000076.1:0-34279 GCF_040640035.1 Micromonospora sp. NPDC023633
GAACGCCGACCCCAAACCGTTTGTGTGGACCAAGACGGCTGACGACATCCTCGAAACGATCGCCGCATACTGCAAACGGATTAACGACTCAGGACACTAGTACTCCAGCCGGAGTTGTTGACATTGGCTGAGCTGCGGTCCGATGCGGTGTGAGAACGAGGGCAGCCGTTGTTGATCATGGACGGTGGTGTGGACTGATCTCGATGCAGCGGTGGCTGCCGGCTACAGGGTGGACGCCCAGCGGTGGCGGGTGTTGTTCGACGACCTGATGCTGACGGTTGGGCAACGTTTCCGCAGACCAGAGCCGCGTCGTCGGGTGTGTGACTTCGTCCGGGGCTTGCTGGCGCCGTTGCCGCGGAAGAACTGCTGGACGATCGCGGAGCATGCCGGTGACTCTGGGACCGGACGGGATGCAGGACCTGCTGCGCCGGGTGAAGCGGGATCGATGCCGAGGTCCGTGCCGATGTCCGTGAGTTCGTCGGGCGCCACCTCGGTGATGCCGAAGCGGTGCTGATCGTCGACGAGACGGGCGATCTGAAGAAGGGCCGGCACACCGTCGGCGTGCAGCGGCAGTATTCGGGCACTGCCGGGAAGATCGAGAACTGTCAGGTTGCCGTGCATCTCGTCTACGCCACCGATGCTGGTCATGCGATGCTCGACACGACGCTCTACCTGCCCAAATCCTGGTGCGCCGACGCCGAACGCCGCGCCGAAGCCGGTGTCCCGCAGCAGGTGCGGTCCGCCACCAAGCCGCAGCTGGCGTCTCGGATGATCGCCGCAGCGGTCACTGCCGGGCTGCCGTGTCGACGGGTGGCCGGCGACGAAGCCTACGGCAACGATCCGCGCCTGTCAGCCCAGCTCCGTCAGCTGCGACTGGGCTACGTCTTGGCCGGAGCGGGCCTTGGGGCCACTCCTAACTGAGCTCTGGCCTCATGTCGTAGAGGCCGAAGAAGTCCACGGCTGGTTGTTCAGTCTGTGGAAGAGATCGTCGGCCGTTGCCGCCGCCGGGGGCTTGATGGCGGCCAGGTCACGGTGTAGCGCCGGCGGCGACACTCAGGTGCGCGGGTGCAGGAGGTGCCGTCGGCCCACGGTTCGGGTACAGGTCCGGCCGACACCTCGGCGAGCGTGCCGGTCCCGAGCGGTGCGACGTCGACGCCGAGGTCGGTGTGCCGGGCGATCAGGTGGTCAGCGCCACACCGATCCGCGTCGCCGGGCCGGTTCAGGGGAGTGAGTGGCAGGCGATGATGCAAGCTTCTTGAGAGCTGCGTCACAGTGTCTCTTTGGTGCCCTCGTCGGTCACTCAGCGTAAGCGAGGCGTCCTGGCCGCACTCACTGTGACCGGGCGTGTCACTGCTGGTTCGTCGAGTGAGCCGTCCGGCCTCGTTCTTCCCGCGGCGTGCTGGGTCCGCACTCCACCTCGGAGGATGCCGGGATCCCAGATCCGGTGCGGGCTTGCCGAGTGGCGGAACAAGCCGCTTCGGCGGTCGCTCGCCGGGTGTTGCGCCACGTAGTTGAGATGCTCAGAGAGTTACATGTATGACGTTCAAATGCGTTGTTGCTGAAAGCCTGGATGCCACTTAGGGTCACTGGGTACGGCGACAAGTTCTGAAGTCGTGAGCACGGGGGTGCTGATGAGTAAGCTTCGAGAAGCGCTTTATTTTCAGACACACGATTTCCCTCAAGCGCGGGATGCGCGAATGATGCCCGCCGGAAGGGTTGGGCACCGGACGCCGGTCAACCGCCTTCTGTGCGGTAAGGCTTTCTCGCGGAGCGCCTCTTCCTGATCACCGGAATATGGTGCCGTCGCCCGCGCCCGTGGGAGTCTCCGTAGTCGGCGGAGGCGCCGGGTAGCCGGCGGTTGTCCAATCTGTCAAGTCCGCCTGAGTGTTGCGGGCAGGTCAAGGGAGCGTTTGGGCCGCGATGTCCGCTGCCCGCCGTCAGGTGCGTCGGTATCTGCCGCGCGGCCGGCGCGGGCGGACAGCACATCTGGGCCTAAGACAATGGGGGCGCAGCTTTACATGGTTCCGACCGAACCGGCCGCCGCAACTTACTCGGCCAATATCTTCGCACCGGTGCAGGGGGTGGCCCCCTGCACGGTCCACCTCAAACTCGAAGGGGTAAACGTAGCGGGATCGATAAAGATCAAAACAGCGGTGCAAATGTTGACGGATCTCGAGGAGGCCGGAAGTGTCGATGGCAGCCGACGGCTCATCGAATCGTCGTCGGGCAACCTGGGTGTGGCGCTGGCTCTCGTCTGCGCCGAGCGCGGATACCCCTTCACGTGCGTGACGGATCCCAACGCCTCGGTTTCTGCCGTCCGCAAGATGCAGGCCCTGGGCGCCGAGGTCATCGAGGTCCGCGAGCGTGACCAGACCGGCAACTACCTGGGCACCCGCATCGCTTTGATCCATTCGATGTGCCGCGAGGACCCGAACCTCCTCTGGCTCAACCAGTATGCCAACGCCAGCAACTGGCGGGCCCACTACCGGATGACCGCACCCGAGATCCTCGCCGCCTTCCCGCACGTCGACCACCTGGTCATCGGTGCGGGGACGACTGGCACCCTGATGGGCTGCGCCCGCTACTTCCGGGAGCATTCCCCGGGGACGACGATCGTCGGCGTCGACTCGGTCGGCTCAGTGACGTTCGGTGGGACGCCGGGTCGACGACACATTCCGGGTATCGGAGCGAGCCGCCGGCCCGAGATCACCGATTCGTCGCTGATCGACCGGCTGCTGATGGTGGACGAGGCGGACGCCGTCCGCATGTGCCGCAGCCTGGCTCAACGAGGGTTGCCGGTGGGTGGGTCGACCGGCTCGGTCCTCCACTCGCTCCGGCACCTGGGCGATGTCCTCACCCCGGAGAGCGTGGTCGTCGCCGTCTCTCCCGACATGGGGGACAAGTATCTCGACACGATCTACAGCGACGACTGGGTGGGTGAGCGGTTTCCTCACCTGCTGGGGCCGCCCGACACGACGGTGGGCGGCCTGGAGAGCAGTGTCCAGTGGCGGTTAAACATAGTCGGCGATCGGGTGGGTTGAGTCGGGTGTCTTCAATTTCTGTTCCGGAATTCAGGGTCTACTCGGGCGAGCAGGTCCGTGACGTGCTGGACAAGGATCATCAGGCCGTGGTCGCGGCTGTAGAAGCGGCCTACCGGGCCCACCACGTCGGACGCACGGTGAACCCCGACAGCTACTTCCTGCGCTTCCCCGGTCGGGACGCGGACCGCATCATCGCCCTGCCGGCGCGCTACGTCTCCGACGGGGGAGCAGCGGCCACGGGGATCAAGTGGATCTCCAGCTTTCCGCAGAACATCGAGAGGGGAATCGCCCGGGCGTCGGCCGTCCTCATCCTCAACGACGAGTCCACCGGCTACCCGATCGCCTGCATGGAGGCGGGATCGATCAGCGCGACCCGGACGGCGGCCAGCGCGGTCTCCGGTCTGCGCCTGCTCAGCGGGGACGACCGCGCGCCGAAGTCGATCGCGGTCATCGGCACCGGGGTGATCAGCAACCAGGTGCTGACCTTCCTCGACCGGTCCGACGTGCCGATCGAGCGGATCGCCCTGTTCGACGCCAACCGGGACTACGCCGCCCGGTTCGCCGCCCGACTGCGGGAGCGGTCCGACGTCGCCGTCGACATCGCGCCGGACATCGGGACCGCGATCCGCTCGGGCGAGGTCGTCCTCTTCGCCACCACGGCCGGCACCCCGCACGTGCACGACCCGGCGCTCTTCGAGCACTGCCCGATCGTGCTGCACCTGTCGCTGCGGGACCTGAGCCCCGAAATCATCCTCTCGGCGCACAACGTGGTCGACGACGTCGACCACTGCATGAAGGCCCGGACCTCCTTGCACCTTGCCGAGATGCAGACTGGTAGTCGCGATTTCGTCGCCCACACGCTTCCCGGAATCCTTTGTGGGGCACCGATACCGGAGCGGGACCGGCCGGTTATCTTCTCGCCTTTCGGGATGGGAATTCTTGATATCGCTCTCGGGGATCTCGTACATTCCTTGATCGCTGGCGCAACGGCGCCGGTGAAGAATTTCTATCTGGGAGCAGAGAGGTTCTGACCGACATGAGTGCCAACATCAGTCCGGTCCGGGGTTATGCCGACGTCCTGGTCGGACTCCAGTACGGCGACGAGGGCAAGGCGAAGGTCATCGACCTCATCGCCGGCGACTACGACATCATTGCCCGGTTCAACGGCGGGGCGAACGCCGGCCACACGATCGACGCGCCGGCCGGCCGGGTGGTCCTGCAGCAGGTGCCCTCGGGTGTCTTCCACCCGCACACCCAGCTCTACATCGGTTCGGGCTCCGCTGTGAACCTGTGGAAACTGAAGAACGAACTGGACCTGGTCGAGGCGGGCGGGATCGATCTGACCGGCCGGCTCTTCATCAGTGACCGCTGCGCCGTCGTGCAGCCAGCCCACTTCATCATCGACGAGACCAACAGCGAGGACATCGGGACGACGAAGAACGGCGTCGGTCCCTGTTACGCCGACCGGGCGTCGCGGGTGCGCAATGGCATCCGCGTCAATGTCCAGCTGCGGGATCTGCTCGCCGATCCCGACACCGTCATGGCCGCGATGCGGGCCAGCGCGGAGGCCGAACTGTCGCGGCTCGCCGGCGACGTCCAGCACCTCCGCGAGCGGCTGGACGCCAGCATCACCTCGCTGCTCGACTGCATCGAGCGGGTCAGGCCGTTCGTCCAGACGGACCGGGGCTACCTGGGTCGGCGGGTCGCTGCCGGTGCCCGGGTGCTCTTCGAGGGCGCGCAGTCGCTGATGTTGGACGTCGTGCACGGTGACCAGCCGTACGTCACCGCGAGCCACACCGTGCCGGCGTACGCCTACGTCGGCGGTGATCTCTCGCCGCAATATCACCGGTACACCATCGGCGTCGCCAAGGCCGTGGTCTCCCGGGTGGGCAACGGCCCGTTCCCCTCCGAGTTGGGCGCTGAGCGGGCCGAGGCCTACTTCGCCGCCGCCTGTGCCGCCGGCCGGGGCAAGGCGGAGGAGAACATCGACTACCGCCCCGAGGAACTGCTGCGGTCGGCCGATCCGATGGACCTCGGCATCGCCCTTCGGATGCTCACCCACGAGTACGGTTCCGGCACCGGTCGACCCCGCCGGATCGGCCTCCTCGACCTGCAGCAGCTGCGTGAGATGGTCGGCCTCTTCGGGGTGGACGTGGTCTACCTGAACAAGGTCGACTGCCTGGCCCTGTACAAGGAGAGCGTCTACGCGGGGATCCCGGTCCGCCTGACCGCCGAGACGGCGGCCCGCGACGGTGAGCAGGTCCGCATCCTGCCCTCCTTCGAGCTGAGCGCCGTCGACCCGGCTGCGCCGGAGCTGCTGCCCAAGGAACTGCTGGCGTTCAGGTCGGTCGTGGAGCAGGAGATCGGGGCCCCCGTCATCGGCGTCGGACTCGGACCGGAACGTGATCGGACCGCGCAGTTCTTCCGGCTGGGAGAGCACCGACTCCAGGAGACGCGGACGTGACCGGTTACGAATCCCCGTTCGTCGTCGACGGCGTGGACCGTTGGTACAGCAAGGCGATGGTGCGGGTACGTGACAACGTCCTGTCCGGGCCGGGCTGGCAGGACAGCTACACCCTCTACAACCGGGTGCTGACGCCGTACACGCAGCATCCCCTGGTGGAGCGGCTGGGGCCGGACGCGATCCTGCAGCTCGGCGCCGGCCGGCTCGCCGACTACCTGGCGAAGACCGAGATCGTCGAGATCGAGGTCGTCAATCGTGCCGTCGAGGGCATCCTGAAGTTGCCCGCGATCTCCGAGGAGATGCGGGCCGACCTGCTCAAGATCTACACCGACGAGGGCTACCACGTGCTGATGATGGCCGAGTTCCGCCGGCACATCCAGGACGAGACGGGGATCTGGTTGGCGAGGCGGCCGACCCGGGAGTTGGCAAGCATCGCCGAACTGGTCGAGTCCTTCCCGCCCGAGAAGCGGCCGCTCGCCGTCATCTGCTGTGCGATCGTCACCGAGACCCTGATCACCGCCACGCTCCGGCAGGCCGGCGGTGACACGGTCTACCCGCCGGTGACCCGGATGCTGGCGGAGCACGCCGCCGACGAGGCCCGGCACCACGCCTTCTTCCACCGCTTCGCCGAGCTGCACCTGCCGCCGCTGATCGGCTCGGACACGGCGCTGGTCGAGGAGGCGTTCCGCCGGGTCCTCTGGTATTTCCTCTGTCCGGACTTCCGCCGGTTGCGCGACGACCTGGTGGGCCAGGGCCTGACCGTGGGCCAGGCCGACCGGGTCGTGGACGAGAGTTTCGACCGGGCGGACTTGCGCGAGCAGTTCCTCGCCGCCTCGGTGGCACCCCGCCGGCTCTTCGCCAGTCTCGGGCTGGAGGCCGGGGATGCCTTCGCCGAGCAGCTGAACGGGCTGGACCACGTCTCTCTGCTTTCCCTGACCACATTCGAGCGCAGCCGAGGTGCCGCATGATCGAGAAGCCGGGCAAGGACTGGATCGACGTCGACCTGACCTGGGCCGCCGCCGAATACCAGAAGTTCGTCGAGGCCGCGCTGCGGCTCAAGGGGTTGCCGGCGGTCGAGAAGCGGGACCTGCTCGACGGACGAACCGTCTACTTCATGTTCTTCAACCAGTCGCTGCGTACCCGCAGCAGCTTCCACACCGGGCTGGCGAAGATGGGTGGGCACGCGGTCCACCTCGACCCGGGCCCGGGCATCTACCTGCCCGCGCTGCCCGGACAGGAGATCCCGTACGCGACCGAGCGAGTCTCCGACGTGGCCCGGGTGCTCTCCGAGTTCGGTGAAGCCATCGCCATCCGGATGTACGGCGAGCCCTCCGGGTGGGTGTACGGCTCCGCGAACGAGTTCATCAACGAGTTCGGCCGGCACGCCGGCATTCCGGTGATCAACATGGAGTGCGACCGGTTCCACCCGTGCCAGGCCCTCGCCGACGTGATGACCATGAAGGAGCGGGTCGGCGACCTGAAGCGGCGGAAGCTCACCATCAGCTGGGCCTACTCGGGCAGTTGGCACAAGCCGGTCGCCGTACCGCAGAGTCTCCTGCTGGCCGCCGCCAAGATGGGGATGGACATCACGGTGGCGCACCCGCCCGGGTTCGACCTGGACCCGGCGGTGGTGGCGGCCGCCCGGGGCTTCGCCGCCGACTCCGACTCCTCGATCCGGATCACCAACGACTTCGCCGACGGCGCCACCGACGCCGACTTCGTCTACGCCAAGTCCTGGTGCAGCCTGGAGCACCTTCCGACGAACCGCTCCGAGGCTGTCGATGAGGAGGGGATGACGAAGCTCTTCGAGCAGGCCCGGGACTGGTGCGTCGACGACCGGACGATGGCGCTGGCCCGGGAGTCCGCCGGTTACCTGCACTGCCTGCCAGCCGACCGGGACCAGGAGGTGACTCCGTCGGTGATCGACGGGCCGCAGTCCCTCATCTATCAGCAGGCCGGCAACCGGATGCACGGGCAGAACGCCATCATGACGATGCTGATGAACCCCGCAGGACTGGCATGACGACTCCCCACCACCTGGTCTGCGGATACTGCGACGGCGTGCCGGAGGAGGCTATGGGCGTCCGGCGCTGCCGCTGCGTGCCGGCGGCCAACCGCAGGGTCCGCTACCTGACCGCGGACCTGTCGGCGGAATCCTTCCGGGCGTCGTTGAGCGGCCGTGACCTCTGGCGTTATCAGGCGCTGCTCCCCGCGCCCCGGAAGTTCGGCAGCCCGCTCTCGGTCGGCGGCACGCCCCTGCTCGACCTGGGCCTGCTCCCCGGCGACGTGCACCTGCACGTCAAGGACGAGACGCGCAACCCCAGCGGCTCCCTGAAGGACCGCGCCACGGAGGTTGCCCTCGCCGTCGCCCGCAACCAGGGCCACGACCGGGTGATCGCCGCGTCGACCGGGAACGCCGGGGCGTCGCTCGCCTGCATCGCCGCCGCCCAGGGGATGCGGGCCACCGTGGTGGTCCCGGCGTCGGCGCCGCGCAACAAGCTCACCCAGATCGAGGCGCACGGCGCGGAACTCGTCACGGTGGACGGCAGTTACGACGACGCCTTCGACCACGCCGTCGAGTACGCGGAGCGGACCGGGACCTACTGTCGCAACACCGGGATCAACCCCTACGTCCGGGAGGGGAAGAAGACCGCCGCGTTCGAGATCGCCGAGCAGCTCGACTGGACGGCGCCAACCTGGGTCGTCGTCCCCTGCGGGGACGGCAACATCATCAGTGGCATCGGGACCGGGTTCGGCCAGCTGACCGAACTCGGCTGCCTGCCGGCGGCGCCCCGGCTGGTGGCCGCCCAGGTGGCCTCCTCGAACAGCATCACCCTGACCCACGAGCTGGCCGTGCGGCAGGGCGAGATGCCCCGGGAACCGGTCGTGGTGCGGCCGCGTACGGTGGCCGACAGCATCTCGGTCGGTCGACCGAGGGACCACGTCGGTGCGCTGCGGGCCCTGCGGGACTCCGACGGGCTAGCCGTCGCCGTGGACGAGAGCGAGGTCCGGCCCGCCGCGCAGGCGCTGGCCCGCCGCTTCGGCCTCTGGCTGGAGCCGTCGGCGGCGGTCGGGTACGCCGCCCTGACCCGGCTCCAGGCTGCGGGGACGATCCGCCCCGGTGACGTCGTCGTGCTCCTGGCCACCGGGTCCGGGCTCAAGAACCCCCGCCCGTGGGAGAACTGACATGGACGCGAGCAGGGGAAGGACCCCGGTCACGGTCGTCGGCAGCGGGGTCAGTGGCCTGACCACGGCCATCGCCCTGCAGGACGAGGGCCACCCGGTCACCGTCACGAGCGCGGAGCCACCGTCGTACACCACGTCGTCGGTGGCGGCGGCGATCTGGCACCCGTTCTTCCAGGCCCCGGACGCGACCTACATCCGGCGGGCCGCGGCGACGTACCAGCGGCTCTGCGGCTTGGCCGGTGAGCCGGGCTCGGGGGTGCGGCGTCGCACGTTGACCGAGTACTTCCGTACCGGCGTGGCCGCCCCGTGGTGGATGGCGGCGATGGCGGACCGGGAACCGTTCGAGGCCCGGGACGTCCCGGCCGGCTACGCCAGTTCGTACGCGATGGCTGTCCCGGTGGCCGACACCAGCCGCTACCTCCGGTTCCTGGTGGAGCTCTTCGGCTCGCGCGGCGGGCAGCTCCGGCGCTCGGTGGTCACCGACCTGCGGCACGAGACCACCACCGCGTCCTGGGTGGTGAACTGCACCGGCTTCGGTGCCGCCCGGCTAGCCGGGGACCCCGGGATGTCGCTGGTGCGGGGGGTCGTCCTGCGCTGCGCGAAACCGCCCGGCCTGGACGGCTGCTGGATCGACGACAGCGACCCGGCCCTGCCGACGTACGTCGTCGCGCGGGAGTCGGACGTGATCCTCGGCGGCACCGCGGATCCCGGCCTCGTCTCGACGCTCGTCCCGGCTGATGCGGTCACCGACATCGTGCGGCGCTGCACCACCCTGGTGCCGGCGCTGGGCGAGCCGCAGGTCCTCGACGTCCGGGTGGGCTTCCGACCCGCACGGGTCGACGTACGGCTGGAACGGGACGCCGACGTTCCCGGTCTCGTCCACAACTACGGCCATGGCGGCTCGGGCTTCACGTTGTCGTGGGGCTGCGCGGCCGACGTCGTGGAACTGATCGGCCGGCCCGCCGGCGCGTGACCTTCAAACACCGAGGTGAAGATGGAAATCAACCCGACGCAGCTCAGCGAGCAGCAGGTCTACTCCTTCATGTGCAGCGCCATCGTGCCCCGACCGATCTCCTGGATCAGCACGGTGGACGCCCGGGGGGTGACCAACCTGGCACCCTTCTCCTATTTCATGGGGGTCTGCTGCAAACCGATGACCGTGCTGTTCTGCCCGGTGTTCGGGTCGGAGGAACGACCGAAGAAGGACACCCTGCTCAATATCGAGCAGGTGCCCGAATTCGTCATCAACGTGACGCAGGAGAAGACCGTCGTGGCGGCCAATCTCTCGGGCGCCCCGGTGCCGCACGGTGAGTCGGAGTTCGACCTGGTCGGTGTCACCCCGGAGCCGTCGACGCGGGTCCGGCCGCCGCGGGTTCGGGAGGCCAACCTCGCCCTGGAGTGCCGGGTCCAGGACATCATCGAGGTCAACAGCGGCCCTGGCGGCGGTTGGGTCGTCCTCGGCACCGTGCTCGCCATCCACGCCCAGGACGGGATCTTCGACCCGCAGACGATGCGGGTGGACCTGGGGCAGCTCCAGCCGGTCGCGCGACTCGGCGGCGCTGACTTCCTGCGTGCCACCGATGTCTTCCCGCTGCACCGTTACCGGACGGAAGACGACGCCGCCGCTCTCGTCGGCAAAGAGGGGTAGCGGTCAGTCCACTGGCTGCCGGTCACGGCAGTGGCGAACCCGCTTCCCACGAAGAGAAAGGACGCCCACGATGGCGTTGGAACAGGATCGGATCGTGCAGGTTCTCCAGGACGTTTGGGCGGAACTGCTCGCCGTGGAGGTCGCCGAGGACGACGACTTCTTCGAACTCGGTGGATACTCGCTGCTGATCGTCAACGTCGTCGCGGAGGCCCGTCGGTTCGGCGTGGAACTCTCGTCGAACGACGTCTTCCTTCACAAGACCCCGAAGGCGATCGCCGCCGCCCTGACCGGCGGATCGGCACCGCAGGACGCGGCTCCGGTCGGATCGGCGGGATGGGACTTCGCCGACGTCTGGGCCACCGGTGTGGCACCGATGGCGGTGCCGCCGACGAGCAACCTCGTGCCGCTGGCCACCGGGGGCACCGAGACACCGATCTTCTGCACCCACTGGGGTACCGGGAACGTCGGCTTCATGCGGAAGTACGTGGACCGGTTCCGTGGGGACCGCCCGGCCTACGGCCTGGAGATGATCGGCCTGCGGACCCGGGTACGCCCGCCGGTCTCGGTGGTCGAGGCGGCCACCCGCTACCTGGCCGAGATCCGCACCGTGCAGCCGCAGGGGCCGTACCTCTTCCTCGGCCTCTGCACCGGTGGCCGGATCGCGTACGAGATCGCCCGTCAGCTTGAGGCGCGGGGCGAGCAGGTCGCGCTGCTGGCCGTGGTCAACACCCTGCCGCCGGGGGTCCGCGAACTCGATCCCGGCTGGGGCCTGCGGGAGGTGTACGACTTCCGGGGTGCCGGCGTACGGGAGAAGTTCGGGGTGTCGAACCCGGCCGACGACCCGCAGCGCCTGCTCGACGCGATGCGGGAGTTGGAGTGGGTGGACGAGGAGGTCGTGGCCGAGGAACTGCCCTGGCGTCAGCTGATGTGGGCGGCCGGGATCTTCGGGCACGAGAACTACGAGGCGCAGCGCTACGGCGGTGACGTCACGGTCTACCAGTCTCGGGAGGTCGCCGACCGGCCCGACTCCGCGTGGGACCACCTGGTGCGCGACGCGGAGGCGTACACCTTCTCCGCGCCGACCACTCTGGACGTGGTGCGTGACCCGGCCTTCGCCGAGGCGCTCGCCAAAAAGCTGACCACCCTCTAGGTCCACAGGCGTTTCGACAGTGAAATTTGACGAGGTGTACCGCCTTGGCTGATAGCCGTGTCGTCAGTTCCGTCCGCTCCTGGGCGGGCGGACTGGTGCCCGAGCGGGGTACGGCCCGTACCCTGGCGCTGCTCACCATGGTGCAGGCGGTCGGGTTCGGGCTCTTCCTGAGCGCCAGCACCATCTTCCTGCGCCGTAGCGTGGGACTGAGCGCCGGCGAGGTGGGCGTCGGACTCTCCGTCGCCGGACTGGCGGGCCTGCTCCTCACGGTCCCCATCGGTCGGGCGGCCGACCGGTGGGGTGCCCGACTGCCCCTGGTGACGGTGTACGCGCTGCTCGCCGTCCTCTTCGCCGGCTACACCATGGTCTCCGGCCTGGTCAGCTTCGTCCTGATCGCCAGCGCCATCTCCATCTGCGAGACCTCCTCCACGCCGCTGCGGATGACCCTCACCTACGAGGCGTTCGAGCCGGCGGCCCGGGTCCGGGTGAGCGCCCAGATGCGCAGCTTCTTCAACGTGGGCATCGTCTTCGGTGCCGCGATGGCCAGTGTCGCGGTGGCGATGAACAGTCGGGAGGCCTTCGTCGCGGTGATGGTGGTCACCGCGGCCTGCCACGCTGGCTGTGCTCTGATCGCCGCCCGGGTGCCAGCGCGCCGGCCCCAGGTCTCGAGCGACGGGCGCGACCCGGTCCGAAGCCGGTCCGGGCTGCGGGACCTGCGGTTTGTCTCCCTGGCACTGCTCTGTGGTGTGTTGGAGCTGTACCAGCCGATCCTGACCGTCGGTCTGCCATTGTGGATCATGGACCACACGGAGGCGCCGACGTCGGTCTACTCCATCCTGTTGATCCTGAACACCGTCCTGGTGATCGCACTTCAGGTGGTGGCGAGCCGGGCAGCGGAGACTGCCACCGGGGCGGCCGCGCTGCTGCGCCGCGCCGGGCTCCTGCTCGCCCTCGGCTGCCTGGTCTTCGCCTTCTCCGAGGCGACATCGCCGATGGTGGCCGTTCCTCTGCTCCTGCTCGGCACGGCGGTACTGGTCTGGGGGGAAATCAGCCAGGCCGCCGGTTCGTGGGGGGTGTCGCTGCACCTGCCACCCCCCGGCAGGCAGGGCGATTACCAGGGCGTCTTCGCCCTGGGGCGGGGCCTTCAGCAGACGGTCGGCCCATTCCTGGTGGCCACGGTGGTGGTCAGCAACGGGCAGCCCGGATGGTGGGGCCTGGCGGCCCTCTTCGTGCTGGCCGGCGTCGCCTGCCCACCGCTCACCCGGGCGGCCCAGAACCGGCGATCGGACCTGGCGCTGGCAGGACGCTGAGCCACCGTAGACCGGCCCGACCAGAGAACCCGACCGGCGACACAAGGAAGGCCCCATGTTCCCCGATCCGCGCTGGAACGACACTGCCCGCCCCTACCCGTACGGCGAGAGCGTGCACGGCATCTTCGCGGCGGTCGTCGACCGGCAGCCCGAAGCCGTCGCCCTCATCGACGGTGACACCGCGATCAGCTACCGAACCCTGGACCGGGCTTCCGACTGGTATGCCATGCGGCTCGCCGCTGAGGGCGTCTGCCGGGGTGACCTCGTACCGGTCCGGCTCTCCCGCAGCGCGGAACTGGTCGCCTGCATGCTCGCGGTGCTGAAGCTCGGTGCAGCGTACACGCTCGTCGACGAGAGCTGGCCGTCGTCGCGAGTGGCGGAGGTGCTGGCCCAGACCGGGTCCGGGGTGGTGGTCGGCATCGCCGACGACACGGCGGTAGACCGGAAGGTGACGGCCTGGTTCCCGCCCACCGGCGGATTGGCCACGGTGGCGGGGCAGGAGACCGGGTTCCGCGCCGTCGAGGTTGACGGGTCGGACCCGTGCTGCGTGTTCTTCACGTCGGGTACCACGGGCCAACCGAAGGGTGCCCTCACCCCGCACCGGGCCACGGCGCGGTTGTTCCGTCCGGACGGCTTCATGGACCTCGGGCCGGGGACCGTGCTGCCGCAGGCCGCGGCGGTGCCTTGGGACGGCTACTCGCTCGAGGTCTGGTCGGTGCTGCTCACCGGCGGCACGTCGGTCGTCGTGCGGGAGCCGTACCTGACGCCGCAGCTGCTCTGCGAGCTGGTCGGCCGGTACGGCGTCAACGCCGTGTTCCTGACCAGCAGCCTCTTCACCCTTGCGGTCGACGAGGGACTGGACGCCTTCGACGGGGTGCGTCAGGTGGTGACCGGCGGCGAGGTGTTGTCCGTCCCGCATGCCGCGCGCTTCCTGGAGCGTCACCCGGAGACCGCCCTGGTCAACATCTACGGCCCGGTGGAGGGGACGGTCTGCGCCACCGCGCACCGGGTCCGCCGCGTGGACTGCGACCGACCCGGCGGCGTCCCGATCGGCGGGCCGGTCGCCGACACTCAGGTGTACGTCGTCGACGGCGACCGGCTCTGCGCGGTCGGAGAGCCGGGTGAGGTCTGTATAGCCGGTGCCGGTCTCGCCCTGGGTTACCTTGAACCGCGGGGACCGGCCGGGGAGCGGTTCACACTCCTGCCGGTCCCCGGCGGACCGGTGCGGGTCTACCGAACCGGGGACATGGCCAGCTGGGACGGCGAAGGGCTGCTGCACTTCCACGGCCGCGCCGACCGGCAGGTGAAGATCCGGGGCAACCGGGTGGAGCCGGCCGAGGTGGAGCGTCAGATCGAGGCGGCGCTGCCGGGCGTGCGGCGCTGCACGCTCCTCCCGGTGCGTGACGAGAGTGGTGGCGTACGAGGGCTCGCGGCGTTCTGCGTGCCAACCAGGTCAGGTGATCCGCTGGTGGGGGCGATGGAGATATTGCGCTCGTCGCTCGTCGCGTACCACGTGCCGCAGACCCTGGTGAGCATCGACCGGATCCCGCTCACGCCGACCGGCAAACTCGACGAGCGGGCCCTGCTGGCCCGGCTGGCCACGCCCGCTGTTGCGGAAGGGGGACCCGGCCGGTCCCGGCCCTCGGCCGCGGTCTCTCTGACCGAGGAGATTGCCGAGGTCTTCGCCGAGGTTCTGGAACGCGCGGACGTACCGGTGGACGTCGCCTTCCCGGCGCTGGGTGGCACGTCGCTGGGCGCCGGTCGGATCTGCGCCCGGCTGGGCGCCCGGCTGGGCGTGCCGGTACCGGTCTCGGTGTTCCTCGCTCATCCGAGCGTCGCGGAGCTGACCGTGTGGTTGAGCCGCCACCGAGACCTCGGCGCGGTCGAGCCGGTCGGGCACGGCGAGCCGGCGCAGGACGGCGGGGTGCCGCTGACGGCCACCCAGGAGGGATTTCTGACCCGGCAACTGCTGGACCCGGCAGACCGGTCAGCGTACTGCCTGACCGCCTGGGAGCTGCCGGTCGGCCTCGACGTGGCCGCGTTGGCCAGTGCGGTCGTGGACGTGCACCACCGCCACTTCGCCCTGCACTCCCGCTACGTCAGCGAACGGGGACGTGGCCAGCTGCTCCCGGGCCCGTCGCCCGCACCGAGGCTGGAGGTTCTCGCGGCCAAGCCCGACCTACCGGCGGCGCTCGCGGCCGTGCGCGCCGAACTGGCCGGACCGTTGGACCTGCCCGCCGGTCAGATCTGGCGTACGGTGCTCGTCCCGGCCAGCCCACACGTCACCGTCTTCGGGTACGTGGTGCATCACATCGCCTTCGACGGCTGGTCGGAATCGGTGATTGCCGCGGACCTGGAGCGGGCCTACCGGGCACGGACCGCCGGGACCGCGCCCAACTGGCAGCCGGTTCCGACGCCCGCACAGGTGCGTTCGATCCGGGACCGGCATCTCCGCATGGTCGACCTGGAGCAGCAGTACGCCCGACTGAGGACCACCCTGTCCGGCATTCCGGAGCTGGCGCTACCGCCCGCCACGGCGGGCGGTCCTGCGGCCGTGCGTCGGGTCGAGGTGGCCCTCACCGCCACCGAGGTCCGCGGGGTCCAGGACCTCGCTGCGCGATCCGGATCCACCCTGTTCACGGCCCTGCTCACCTGTTACGGCGCGGCCTTGGCCGACCTGACCGGCCAGCACGACATCGGGGTCGGCGTGCCGGTGGTCCAGCGGATGGATCCTGTCCTCGAGCACTCGGTCGGCTGTCACGTCGGCATGGTCTGCGTCCGGATGCGCGGGGCGGCCCTGGGGCGAGGACCGGCCGCTGCGCGGAGTACCGCCGAGGCCGTGCGGACGGCGTTCGGTTGCCAGGACGTGGGATTCGCCGACGCGGTCCGGCTGGTCAACCCGGCGCGTACCGTTCGTTCGCCGCTGTTCCAGAACATCTTCGTGCTGCAGGACAACGCGCGGGCGGAGTTCCGCCCGCAGGACGTTCCCGCGACCCATCACCGCCTGCCCTACCTCGGCATCCCCGCCGAGATCCAGACCGAGGTCTGGCCGGTCGGTGACGGTGGACTGAACGTCGTCGTCAACACCCAAACGACCGCGGTGACCGAGGACCTCACGCACCAACTGGCGGCGACGCTCGCCGAGCGGATCCGCCACGCGGCCGAGTACTGAACCTACCGAAACGCGATCCTGCGGCAAGCTCCTGGAGGCGGCAACAGCCATGACCAACCCTTCGAACCTGCTCGACGGCGACCACCTGGCCGCCGCCGGCACCCTGCCCGAGTTGTTCCGACTGGTGGCCAAGGAGCGGGCCGCGGCTCCTGCGGTGATCGATGGCGGACGCGCGATCAGCTACGCCGAGCTGGATGCCGCCTCGGATCTGCTGGCCGCGCGGCTCAGCCAGGCCGGGGTTCGCCCCGGCGACCTGGTGGGGGTCCTGCTCGAGCGGTCTGCGACCGTGGCGGTTGGCATCCTCGCCGTCATGAAGGCGGGCGCTGCCTACGTACCGCTGGACCCGCTGCATCCGCGAGACCGGCTCAACTACCTGCTCGAGAACGCCGGGATCGCGACGGTGATCGCCCCGGCCGCGCTGGCCGAGGCGTGCGGTGTCGCCGACGTCCGGGTCGTCGAGCCGACCGGGGACGACGGCGGGGGATCGCTGCCCGAACCCACCCTGGCTGGAGACGATCCGGCGTACGTCATCTACACCTCTGGGTCAACCGGCCGACCCAAGGGCTGCGTCGTCTCCCACCGGAACGTTCTCGCCCTGCTCCGCGCGGCCCTGCCCCTCTTCGACGTGAGCACCTCGGACAGGTGGGCGCTGTTCCACTCGTTCAGTTTCGACGTCTCCGTCTGGGAGCTGTGGGCCACCCTGGCCACCGGCGCGACGGCAGTCACGATCCCCACCGGCGCGGCCCAGTCGCCCGGTGATCTCGTTCGGCTCCTCGGCGATGAAGGGGTGACTGTCCTGGGCCAGGTGCCCTCGGTGTTCCGCTCCGTCGCCCTAGCCTATGAGGAGGCCGGCCGCCCTCCGTTGACCCTGCGCTACCTGGTCTTCGCCGGTGAACCGGTGGACCTCGACGTGGTGCGGAACTTCCTCCGGGACTTCCCAGGCACCCCGCCCACGGCGGTGAACATGTACGGCCCGACCGAGACCACGGTGTACGCCACGCACCGGATCCTCACCCCGGCGGACCTCACCGGCCCGGTGCGCTCGCCGATCGGACACGGACTGCCACACCTGCGATTGGAGATTCGGGACGCGCAGTTGCGACCGGTGCCCGACGGTGAGGTCGGTGAGCTGGTCGTCGCCGGGGAAGGCGTCGCCCTGGGCTACCTCGGGCTGCCACAGTTGACCGCGGAGCGCTTCGTCGAACTGAACGGCCCGGACGGACCGGCGCGCTACTACCGGACCGGGGACCTGGCCCGTCGGCTGCGCGACGGGTCGTTCGAGTACCTCGGCCGCAACGACCAGCAGATCAAGTTGCGCGGCTACCGCATCGAGCTAGGCGAGATCGAGGCGGTGGTCCGTACACACGGTTTCGTCCGGGATGTTGCGGTCACGGTCGTCAGCACTCCGGCCGGTGCTCAGTTCCTGGTGGCCTGTGTGGTGCTGGCCGAGCACGCGCCGCCTAAACCGGTCGCCGCGCTACGCGAGCACACGATGGCCGTGTTGCCGCGGTACATGGTGCCGGACCGCTACCAGTTCTTGGCCGAACTGCCACTCACCGGGTCCGGGAAACTCGACCGGGCGGCGCTCGCCGCCGCGACCGCGCGGCCGGTTGCGCGCCAGCCGGAGACGGCCTCCCCGGCGTCGGCTTCCAGGGCGGCCGCCGGCCACTGACAAAAGCTTAAAGAACGGCCGAAGCTGCTTTTGGTCGGGATGTGCGATGCCTCCTTGTAGTTGCGGCACCGCAAATTCATCCCGGCGCGCCGATTTTCGACGTGGACAAGTGTGGGTTGGGTCCCGCGGACAGTTTTCTGTGCGCGAGCGGCCCAACCCCCCCAACTGCCTAATCATCGGCTAGAACCATTGTCTCGCGTACGCCAGTTGCTCGATACGCCGTATCGCCTGCGAAGGGGTGATGCCTGGGCGGCGAGCAGGTCAACGGCTGCGATGCCCACGTATGGGTAACGTATGGGTCTTCCTCACCGCGCTTCTCCCGCGGGACTTGAGGGCGAGCGGTGGACCGCAGACCGGATTAAGCTGTCAGCGCTATGGGTGATTTTTGAGCACACCCTTGCGCGACGACGATTGAGTCAATGAGCCCAGCGGGGCCGTCGGGTGCAAGCGCGGCCACACAGGTGACTCCACGGAGGTTCCATGTCCGAGCAGGTCCACCCGGAATGCCTTGAGGACGGACTCACGGTTCGCGACGAAACGCACGAAGCCGATTTCGGGCTGCAGGAGTTGGAAGCACAGTTTGCGCATGTTCTTCAGACCACTCATCCCGTACGTCTCGGTGCGGCCCTAAGGCGGGCTGAGGCGGAAGCCGAATCCTCCTGGCCGGAGGACCAGGTGGCCTCCGTCCTCGAACGGGCCATCCGGCAAACGCTCGACCACAGCGACGCGCATCACGGCCAGGCACCTCTGCGCTGAGCCATGCAGCAGGGCCGCTGGTCGGCGATCCGGTCGATCGGGATTACTGTAACGCCGCCACGAGCGGCGCACCGCGCGGTGCGGACTTAACGTACGGTCCGCGCCGGAGTGTTCCGGCGCGGACCGTGGGTGTCGACTCGTCTCCGAGGGCTGGGAGCCGGGACACGAGTCCCTTCGCTATGACTACTAGTGCCTCGTCATGCAGCCTTGAACGGGTAATCCGGGTGGCGGATCTTGGAGCCGGTGGCGAATCCGGATTTCGGTTTGGCGCGGTGGTTGCGCCAGCGGATGTAGTCGCCGATGGCGGCATCCTGCTCGGCGTGGCTGCGGTGGTCGGTGCCGTTGAGGGCGAAGTACCGCACGGCGGCGAACTCGGCCTCGATCCAGTTCAGCCAGGAGGCGTAGGTCGGCAGGAACACCAGCTCCACGCGGTTGGCCGCGCACCAGGCACGGACCTCGGGGTGCTTGTGTGGGGAGAAGTTGTCCACGACCAGATAGAGCCGCTGGTCGGGCCAGCGGCGACGCAGGGTCTTGAGGAAGCTCAGGAACTCGCGCCAGCGTTTGCGGTCACGGATGCGGTAATGCAGGCGCCCGGTGGCCAGGTCGAGGGCAGCGATCATGTGACGCACACCCTGGTCACGGGTGTACGTGGCCCTCAGCCGAACTGGTTGGCCCTGCGGGCGCCAGGCACGGCCGGGACGGGGTTGCAGGTTCAGTGGCCCGAACTCATCGACGCAGAGCACCCGCCCATCGGCCGGCGGGTGGTCGTAGAGGTCCAGGACCCGGCGCAGCTTGGTCGTGTAGTCCGGGTCTGTGCTGGCCTTCCACGTCTTGGCGGCCTGCCAGGACACGCCTCGCTCGTGCAGGATCCGCCGGATCGTCTCGACGCTGATCGCCGTCGCGTAGCCGGCGTCGATCAGGTAGTCGCGCAGCTTGGCCAGGGACCAGCAGGAGAACGGCCGGCCGAGGAAGCGGGGGTCGCACCGGGCGATGACGCAGATCCAGTCGCGGGTCTGTTCATCGATCCGTCTCGGTGCGCCCCCACTCCATTTTGGGTCCAGCGCGTCGAACCCCCGCTCGTTGAACGCGTGGATCACGTCCCGCACGTAGTCCTCAGTCACCTTCAACAGGTGAGCGATGTCCGGGGCCGGCTGGCCCTGGGCGGACATCAGCACCACGATCGCCCGGCGCAGCTTCACCGGGTCCTTCGCGGTCCGGGTGATCCGCTGCAACCGCTGACCCTCGGCCATCGACACCTGCCGGACGAACACCTCCGGGCGCCTGCCCACCGGCCACCACCTCCCACCGTGAACGATGAGAGACAGCCTGCCCGACGAGTCCTCAGAACCGACGGATTACACGATCAACGTTCAAAGACGAGGCACTAGCATCGATCAGCACCGACTACTACACCCGCATAGAGCAGGGACGCATCCACGTCTCCACCCCCGTGTTGAACACCCTCGCAGACGTGCTAACACTCGATGAGGACCAACGCCGCTACCTGTTCAGCCTCGCCGGCAAGCACTCCACCCGCGCACCCCGGCAAACCAAGCAGAAAGTCCAGCCGCAGCTCCAACGTCTTCTCGATGACCTCACCACCACCCCCGCGATCGTCATGGGCCGCCAGATGGACATCCTCGGCTGGAACCGCCTGGCAGCGACCATGATCACCGACTTCGGCAAAGTTGCGGAAAAGCACCGCAACTATGTGCGTATCCTGTTCACCGATCCGGCCATGCGCACCCTCTACGCCGACTGGGAATCCGTCGCCAGAACCGCGGTCGCGCAACTACGCATGCAAGCAGCGAAATACCCCGACGACCCCCGCCTGGCCGGGCTCGTCGGAGAACTGTCCGTGCAAGACCCCCAATTTCGCACCTGGTGGGCCGCCCGCACCGTCGCGAGCCTGACGACCGGCAGCAAAACCCTGATCCACCCCACAGCCGGCGAACTGGTTCTCGACTGGGATACCCTCGTCGAAGCCAACGACACCGAACAACAGCTCGTGATCTGGATCGCCCCACCCGGCAGCCCCACCCATGACGCCCTACGGTTCCTGGCCTCCTGGACCGACGAAACCCCCGCTCCGAGACTCCACGAGCAGGAGGGCTAACCACCCTGTGACTTCCACCGCCGCGCCGATCGACGTTTTATGGCCAGACCCTCGGGTAGCACACCTGACAGCCAGCCTGTCCCGCGACTGTAGAACGAACGGTGTAACTCCTGATCAAGGAGCAGCACCTGATGATGGATGTCGTGATCAGCCAGGCCTTGACCCGGCCCTTCGCCTTGGTGACCTCTTCGGAGCAAGATATGGCCATTAGCCGCCAATCTCGACCGGGCGCGGTCGAGAACACCCGGCGGGGTGTCGGTTGGCTCATGTCCGGTCCGGTTGATCTGGCACCAGCGGTCCTCCGTGGCCTGCGGCGGGGCCAACTTCCCGAGACATAAGGCGCAGGTCGCCCGCCTGACGATCGGTGCTTCACGGCCTGGCTACTTGGTGGCCCACTTCGCGCGGTCACGGGCCACCTCATTTGTCAACGCCAACTGAAAGCCATCATCAAGATCACTCATAAAGTGTGTGTCAGAGCCAGATCCAGCTTTCAGGCGGAGCCGACAGTTTGAGCTACCCCCGCTTTCATGGAGCTTCTTGATCATGATCTGATGGCCGTGGGGAGGAAGTCGTCCGTGGCAGCACCGAAGAAGTACCCCGACGAGCTACGCCAGCGCGCTGTGCGCTTGTACCGCGAGTCGGACCCGAAGCTCGTGATCCGGCGCCTGGCCGAACAGCTCGGTGTGCATCACGAGGCGTTGCGGAACCGGATCCGTCAGGCCGAGGCCGACGCGGGTGAGCGCGCCGATCGGCCCACCAGCGAGATGGCGGAGGAGAACCGGCGGCTGCGCAAGGAAGTCGCCGAGCTGCGGCGGGCGAACGAGATCCTGAAAGCGGCGAGCGCGTATTTCGCGGCGGAGCTCGACCCGACCCGGCGACGGTCATGACGTTCATTTATGAACACCGTGACCAGTTCGCGGTCGCGGTCCTGCTACGGTCCTGAACATCGGCGCCTCGACGTACTACGCGTGGGTCAAGCAGGTCGAACAGCCCTGCGACCGTGACCTGGTCGACCTCGGCCTGATCTCCAACATCCACGAGATCTGGGAGGCGTCCGGGCACACCTATGGCGCGGATCGGGTCCATCGGCAGTTACGCCGTGACGGCATTCGCGTGGGCCGCAAGCGGGTGGAACGGCTGATGGCCGACCAGGGCTGGCAGGGCGCGTTTCTTCGCCGCGGCTGGCGCGGCGGCTCCACGCGACAGGACCCTCGGGCGACGCCGGCGCCCGATCTGGTCAACCGGCAGTTCACCGCGACCGGGCCGAACCGACTCTGGTCGCCGACGCCACCCGCATCCCCTGCGGCGAAGGCGTGTTCTGGCTCGCCGCCGTCCGCGACGCGTTCTCCCGCCGGATCGTCGGGTGGAAGACCTCCGACCGCTGCGACACCGACCTGATCCTCGCCGCCCTCGAATACGGCATCTGGTCCCGCGACGTCCGCGACGGCCAGCTGATCCACCACTCGGACCGCGCGTCGAACTACACGTCCTTCCGCTTCGCCGAACGCTTACAGGACAACGGAATCCTGCCCTCGATGGGCTCCGTCGGCGACTCGTTCGACAACGCGCTGATGGAGAACTTCTGGTCGACGCTGAAGATCGAACTCGTATACCGCACGAGCTGGCGGACCCGCGACGAGGCCGAAAACGCGATCTTCGCCTACATCGACGGCTGGTACAACACCCGCCGCATCCAACGCGAGCTGGGCTACCTCAGCCTGACGAGTACGAGACCGCCTGGCATACCCGCCAACACGACCCAGCCGAGCCAACTATTGCCACCCCTGCGCCAGCCGGCAGCAGGTAACCACCGCTCCATCAAAGCGGGGGGAACTCAGCGTCGCGCAGGCTCATGGCATCTGACTCAGGCGCAGTTCGCGTCGTTGTTCGCATCCGGATCCCGATTCTCGCCCGGTCCGGGTCCGGGCGTAGCCCGGCGAGATTGTGGACCGAGCTCCTGGACCATCGGCAGGTCTCGTTTGACGTGGCAAGCCCCAACGCGCTCTGCCGTAGATCCTGATGATCTCGCCGGACGGGGAACGAGCAAGTGTCTGGCACACTCAGCGGCGTGTTGGTCACCATCACGCTTCGAAACGTCGGCACCGCTGCCATCACGGTTGGGCTCCCCGTCGCCGTACTTACCCTCGGGACCGCCAGCAACCGTCCGTTCATCCTCGCTGGGCTGCTCGTCCTCGTCGGTACTGGCCTACGGTTGGAGGCTGCTGTCCGCGCCCGCAACACGCTCCACCAGGATGCCGGCCACTGATCATCTTGGCAGTGCAGGCGACATGACGATGTGGGCGCGGCCGATCTGCACGACACCGCGCCGGGGCGCTGTTGGCTCTTCCAACACATGCCGTGGGCGCCCGCTCGGCGGCATGAGCGTATACCTGATCTTGGCGAGCCGGAGCGGCGTCGATCACCTCCCGACCGGCGGCTGGAAGTCGGCCGCGGGGCTTATCGCTGACGGTCAAGTCCGACCGGATGTATCCGCGCTGGCCGAGGTTGATGCGAAGTGTCCCGGTTTGCCAGACGCCACGGGGTGCAGGACGCGAACGAAGGCTGCCAGATCGCGGGCCAGGAGTACGTCGTCGCCGCCAAGCCTGGGAGACCGGTTCACAGCAGCATCCGCGCTATCGGCGCCAGACGCGTGCGTCTGGTTGCCCGATTTCGTCATGGTGGCGGTGAGGTGCCGCCTCGGCAGACGGCGCCGGGTCACCTGCGAAGAGACACAAGAGCCGCTTCGATGGCATCGAGCAGTTCTTCCTGTCGCTCGGGTTGGTCGGCACGGTCTACGTCGACACCGCACTCCATTTGCCGCGCACGGAGCAAATCCTTATGGGAGTACTGCGAGATGTCCACGGGGAAGGCGAAGGGGTTGAGACCTCGTTCCAAGAGCACGTCGACCGGGTCGCGCTCGTCGTGCTCGCCGTCACCGACATGGAGCCAGCTGTCGTACGGTGAGCGGAAGTACACGTTTGCCGTGAACCCGTTCGTCCATTCGGTGAACAGCGAGGCCAGGCTCGGGGAGGCGCGAACCGGGTTCCAGTCGTCGGCGCCGATCTGGTAGCGCCAGACCTCCCCCTCGTTGTCGCCGGCGAGCACGAAGGTGAAAACGATGTGCTCGTACATGAACATTGGCAGCTGGTGCCGCCAGTGGAAGGGGATCCCGACCGCGAAGGACAGGTAACCGAGCAAGTCGTCGGCCTTGGTCAACAGCAGCGGATACGCGCCGCTGGGCAGGACCCGCCCATACGGCAAGCCGTGGGTGTTAAGCCAGATCGGTTGTTCGGCGATGCGGTCCACGTCGAAGACCCGGCACAGCACATCGACAGGCATCCCGCCGATCCGGTCGTCCTCATCGAGCCAGGGAACACCGGCGGCAGCCGCCGCCGCTCGGTAGCCCTCCACTGCACTGCGCAGCACGCGCACGTCGTCCAGCATCATGACCTTCCCTTGGTCGAGACCAGGCACAGGCTAATCTCACCGCCGAAACGACCCGCAGCGGATTGGGTGACCTCGGCGGTGGGCAACTCGCCTACTACCAGCGATCAATTCCGTAGCGCTCGGTCTGCCAGAAGAGTGCGTTGACGCCGGATCGCCTGGTGGTGTGGGAAGATCCGACCGTGAACGACTTCGCCAGACCACTCGACGGCATGAACGCGTTGATCATTGGCGGCGGAGGCGACGGAATCGGACGCGCGATCTCGCGAGCATTCGCCGCAGCCGGCGCGGCGGTCGCCGTCGCCGACCTCGATCCGAAACGTTCCGGCGAAGCCGCAGATGAGTTGGCGAGATCCGGCGTCCGAGCCGTCGCGCTCGCCGGTGATGTGCGGTCTCAGTCCGCCATCGACGGGTTTGTCAGCGAGACCATCGCCGCCTTCGGACGGCTTGACACGCTCGTCACCGTCGTCGGAGGCCAGGTCGCGTTCGTCCCCGCGGTGCGGCTGCATGAGATGAGCGACGACGACTGGGACCTCGCATATGAGATGAATCTGCGCTACGTCGTACGGGCAGCCCGCGCCGCAATCCGCGCCTTCCTAGCTCAGGGTGGCGGCGGATCCATCCTCAGTGTGGGTTCGGTGACCGGGGTCATGGCCGCGCCCATGCAGGCCGGATATGGCGCTGCCAAGGCCGGCCTGGCCAGTCTCGCCAAGACAGTAGCCGCGGAGTACGCCGCCGACGCGATACGCATGAACGTCGTGGCCTGCGGCGCCATCGCGACGGCCGCAGCGAAGTCTGCGCATGTCGACGGCAAAGTGCCCGAGATCCCGATGGGCCGGCTCGGCGCACCGCGCGATGCCGCTGCGGCAGCCGTTTACCTGGCTTCGCCGCTTTCGTCCTATGTGACCGGGCAAAGTCTGGTAGTCGACGGCGGAGTGACGGTACGCGGTCCATTCGCGGTCTGACCGTTGGAGGCGGGAACATCATCCTGCGTTTTGATCCCGGCGCCCACAAACCACTCAATTCGGCATGAGCGCGCGGATCGCGGCATGAGCGCGCATCCGATCATGGTGTTGTGATGCTCGCGGTATGCTCGGCGACCCAATGACGCCTCGACGTTGATGTCCCACCTCGGCGAGAATGGACACCGCCGAGCCCCAACTAGCCTTGAGGAACTCGCGCGATCATGATCGCAATCCTTGCTGAGGACACAGACTTCGAGCCCTCGTCTCCGTATCTGTTTAGGCCATCGCAGTGCGGGTCAGGCGACGTACTGAGTGAAACGGACCTGCACTACATGGTCTTCCGCTCGTACGTGACGCTGGCCTTGTCCAGTACGTGCGTCATAGGTCCTCGCCGCCTCGTCCCGCTGTTCGACTTCCTCGTCTGCGTCGCACGGCTGATCACTGCGCTGCGTGCGGATAGGGCGTACACGCTGACCTTCACCGAGGCGGCCGATGTCGTCGAGTTCCGCCCCGTGACTGGCGATCGCGTCGAGGTTGCTGCCATCGATCCGTACCGTTGCGATGACCATGGCATCCGGCTCGCGGACCCCGAACCGGACTGCTTGGACCAGGTGGACCGGCCCGAGCTCTTGGAAGCCCTGACAGGATTTCTTTCGTACGGTCGGCAGCAGTTGCTTGACAACGTTCCCAGGCTTGATCGCAGCCTGTACATCGGAAAACTGTTCGTCCAGGAATAGTGTGCTCTAGCCCGGCATTGGCGTCCGGCCGGACCATCGAGCGTCGCCATCGATGCCAGTGCGGTTATCACAAAGGAACCGTGCGCGCTCATCGGCAGTTCCGGGTGCTGCCGGCTCGGGGTGCCGCCCGCCACTGAGTGTGATGACTCCAGGCCGACTGCCGCGCACGGACGGCGGCATGAGCGTGCACCGGATCTTCGCGTCGCACCCGAATGCCGCCGATGGGCTGGACCGACTGGTCCACGTTCGACCTGCGCGGCGATGACCTCCAGGTCGAGTGCGACATGGAGGCCAAGCGTCGCCGTGGCCGCAATTACTGATCGCGGTAGGTCAGCTGCGCGATGGCGTTCTCGCGCACGGTGGTTCAGGCTACGAGCAGGCGGAGGCCGAGCTCTGCGGTGTCGAGGGCGACGAGGTCGCGGTTGCGTTCGGCCCACCGGCCTGAGGAAAGGTCTTCGCGGAGTGTGTTGACTGCCCGTTGCTCAGCCTGCGGTCCGACTCTGGTCCATACCGAAACCGCGCGGCGTACGTGTTCGTCCAGGTATGCCTCAGGCCGGCGCCAGTGTGCCTCGAAGAAGCCGTCAGCGCAGTCCCAGGGGACGAGCACCGGCTCCGCGCGTCCTCCGATCGCGCGGGTCAGGTCGGCCAGGGTCGGCCAGCCGACGAGGAGGTCCGCGAATTCAGGCAGGTAGTCGCGGGTGAGCCAGAACCGCTGACGCCAGCCGGTGTCGTCGGCGTCGTACGTGAACACCACCACGCGGCGGGCCACCCGCCGCATCTCACGCAGCCCGGCGACCGGGTCCGGCCAGTGATGGACGGTGCTGACCGCCATCGCGGCGTCGAAGGACTGGTCCTCGAACGGCAGACTCTCGGCAGCGGCGGCCACGCACGGCGCCGCGCCCGGGGGACGCTGCGCCCGCATGACCGCCGACGGTTCCACCGCCGTGACGTCGCGGTCGGGTGGTTCGTAGGAGCCGGTGCCGGCCCCGACGTTCAGCACCGTTCGGGCGTCCCCCAGCGCATCCCAAATGCGCGCGGCGATCCGCGGCTCGGTGCGCCGCGTTGCTGGGTAAGCAGATCCGATGGCGTCGTACAACTGCGCGCCGAACACTTTCAGTTGCTCCTCTGGCGTCGTCCTGATTCCCATTGCTCGTGCCTCCAGTTCCCTGTCTATGGCCGTCACCATGGCAGCAGCGCGGTCGCGCTGGTCCATCAGCAGGCCGCGCAGCCGGCACAAGTGCGCGACTGCGTCGGTGGCCGGATCGTCAACCAGATCCGCGATCTCCCGCAATCCGAAGCCGAGCCGCCGGTAGGCGAGCACCTCCCGGAGTCGCTCCACATCGCCAGCGGAGTAGGCCCGGTGCCCAGCCGCGGTCCGCGTGGACGGCTCCAGGAGGCCGATCTCGTCATAGTGATGCAGCGTGCGGACGCTGACGCCGGCCAACTCCGCCACACGCCCCACGGTCAGGTGCTCCTCCACGCCACCGACTATGTGGCATGACGCCGCGTGAGGAGCAACACTTCGCTGCTGGCATGATCGAGTTTCCGCTCATCGGCTATGAGCGGGCATGTAGGTGGTCCGCAGCCGTGCCGGCTGTCCCTGGGATCGCCAGGCTCTGCCGGGGCGGGGTTGCAGGTTCAGCGGTCCGAACTCGTCGACGCAGATCACCCGCCCGTGCGCGGGTGGGTGGTCGTAGAGGTCCAGGATCCGGCGCATCTTCGTGGTGAAGTCGGGGTCGGTGCTGGCTTTCCAGGTCTTGGTGGCCTGCCACGACACGCCGCGTTCGTGCAGGATCCGCCGGATCGTCTCGACGCTGATCGTCGTGACGTAACCGGCGTCGATGAGGTAGTCGCGCAGCTTGGCCAAAGACCAGCAGGAGAACGGTTTGCCGAGGAAGCGGGGGGTCGCACCGGGCGATGACGCAGATCCAGTCGCGGGTCTGTTCATCGATCCGTCTCGGTGCGCCCCCGCTCCATTTTGGGTCCAGCGCGTCGAACCCCCGCTCGGTGAACGCGTGGATCACGTCCCGGACGTAGTCCTCGCTGGTCTTTAGCAGGTGGGCGATGTCCGGGGCCGGCTGGCCCTGGGCGGACATCAGCACCACGATCGCCCGGCGCAGCCTCACCGGGTCCTTCGCGGTCCGGGTGATCCGCTGCAACCGCTGACCCTCGGTGATCGACACCTGCCGGACGAACACCTCCGGCCGTCTGCCCACCGGCTACCACCTCCCACCGTGAACGATGAGAGACAGCCTGCCCGACGAGTCCTCAGAACCGACGGATTACATGATCAACGTTCAAAGACGAGGCACTAGTATCCGATGCCGTGACGGAGATCATCGAGAGGGTCCTCATCGACGGCGACGCCGAACAGGTGGACGGTTACCTCGGCAACTTCAGGATCACCGCTGTGATCGACTGGCGAGCGGACGACACCGAAGTCGTCTGGGACTTCGGCCGATTCCTCGACGAAGGCGACGAACTGGGATCGGAACACACCGACGACGGGCTGACCATCACCTACAACGGGATCTCCCACCGAGTGACGCTGCCGGGGACGTTGGCCAACCGGTACGAGACGATCCGTGCCGTCATCCGGATCCTCGCTCCGAAGTACGACGCGCGACTCGTCCGCGACTCGTACTACTCGGACACACACGTGTTCCTCGTACGCCATGCGGCCTGGTGGGCCGAGTTGGACCGCCACTACCCGGAGCGCGCGGCCGAGCTGTTCCAGCCGGTGACGGCGGAGCTGGACTTTCCCTAGGTGTACTGCCCAGGCAGGTTGGTTGAGGTCGTGTGACGACACGACGTAGATAGACGTGATGACGAAGGCCTCCGGTTGTGGAGTGGAGCTGTCTAGGAACCGCTCCGGCAACCAGGAGGCCTTCATGCTCCACCGTAATGCTGCTCTGAGCTCGCGCACGTCTGCGGCTGGCGCGTCTGGTCGTGGACGAGGGCTGGCCGGTCGCCCAGGCAGCACGGCGTTATGACGTCTCCTGGCGCACCGCGAAACGCTGGACAGATCGCTACCGCGAGCAGGGCGTTGACGGTATGCAGGACCGCTCGTCACGCCCACGCCACAGTCCGACACGCACACCGCAGCCCATGCTCCGCAAGGTCGTGCACCTGCGCTGCAAGCAGCGCCTCGGCCCGGTCCAGATCGGCGGGCGCCTCGGCATGCCGGCCTCGACCGTGCACGCCGTGCTGGTGCGCTGCCGCCTCAGCCGGCTCAGCCATATCGACCGGGGTCACGGGTGAACCCGTGCGCCGCTACGAACACCCGCATCCGGGCGCGATGCTGCATGTCGACGTCACCAAGTACGGCAACATCCCCGACGGTGGCGGCTGGCGTTACGTCGGCCGTTTCCAGGGGCGCCGCCACCGCAACGCCACCGGCCGTGCGCACAGGAAACCGTGGCAAGAACTGGGCACCGAAAGTCGGGACCGCATTCGTGCACACCGTCATCGACGATCACTCCCGCGTCGCCTACGCCGAGATCCGTGACGACGAGAGGGCCACCACCGCCGTCGACGTGCTCCGCAACGCCGTCGCGTGGTTCACCGCACGTGGTGTCACCATCGAGCGGGTGCTGTCGGACAACGGCTCGGCCTACAAGTCCTTCGCCTGGCGCGACGCCTGCCACGAGCTGAACATCACCGTGAAGAAGACCCGCCCCTACCGGCCCCAGACCAACGGCAAGGTCGAGCGTTTCCACCGCACCCTGACCGACGGCTGGGCCCTGGCCCGCTTCTACAACTCCGAACAAGCCCGCAGGAAGGCATTACCGGCCTTCCTGCACCACTACAATCACCACCGACCCCACACCGCCGTCCGGTGCTCGGTGGGTGCTCGGGAGCGGTTGGACTGTTGCGGCTTCCGGTGGACGGGTGGCGTTGCCGCGGACGCTGGCGGTTGTTCAGGGTCTCCGGGTGCGGCTCGTTTGTGGTCGTGATCATGCCTCGTCTTTTCGCGTATGCCTGATCTCGCTGTGGCCTGGTCACCGTGAGGGCCCATCGTGAAGTTCCGGGCGCTGCGGCGTGCCTCGATTCTGTGGTGGATGTTCATCGACTTCGGCCTGCCTGTTGACTTGCTGTCACGCGGCGAATGCGCTGAGCTGCTGGTCGGTGGAAGGGTCGTCCGGACGGGGTGGTCGTGGGCGTGCACGTGGATCCCGAGTGGTGGAGTTCGGGAGTCTGGAACGGTCGGCCGATCGGCGAGTTCCTGCGGCGGCGAGACGTGGCCGCTGTCGTCCGGTTTCTCCATGCTCGCGGTGTCTCCTATGGCAGGATCGCGGCTCTCGTCGGCGTCTCGCCCAACCGCGCCGCGGAGATCGCCAAGGGCGTCCGGCAGGTCACGGCCTACGAGGTACTGGAACGGATCGCGGTGGGCCTGGGCATCCCGCGTCCGGCCATGGGGCTCGGTCAAGACGAGGACGCAAGCGCGGTGCGGGACGGCAGCAGTTCGTCCGGTGCGGGCGGCGGGGCGGACCGGTCGCTGGCCGGTGAGGGCACCAGTATGGAAGTGAGTGGTCTTGCTCGGCTCCGACTGGAGCTGGACGAGGCCCTAGCGTCCGCGAGTGTCGCTCTGCGGCATCTGGATCTGATCGAGGAAGCTGCCGGTGAGCACATGCGGGTGTATCCGTCTGCTTCGCCTCAGGTGATGCTGTCGCTGCTGGCCGCTGACTGCCGGGAGGTTCAGGTCCTGTCACGTCGGCGGCAGCCGGCGGCGGTCCAGGCCCGGTTGTCGGGGGTGGCGGCGCTGGTGGCGACGATGTGCGCCGATGCGTTGATGCGGCTGGGTGATGTGGCTGAGGCCCGGCGGTGGTATCGCACGGCGATCCATGCTGCGGATGACAGTGGGCAGGCCCGGTTGAGGGTGCTGGTGCGGGCCCAGGCGGCGATGCTGCCGTACTACTTCGGAGATCCGCACCAGACTGTTGCTGTCGCTGAGGCGGCGCTGGCGGTGACTCCGACCGCCTCGCCGTCGGGTGCTCTGGCGGCGGCGGGCCGGGCGCGGGCTCTGGTCCGGGTTGGGGCAAGCGAGCAGGCGCGGTCGGCCATCGACCAGGCACGCCGGATGTTCGACCAGGCCGGTGACGAGGACACCGCGTGGCGTTCAGGTTTCCGGCGAAGCGTCTGCTGCTTTACCTCTCCGGGACGTACACCTGGCTCGGTGACACGGTGGAGGCGTACCGGGTCCAGGACGAGGCGTTGCGGCTCTACGGCGGGGCTCCGGCCGTACCGATCGACGTGGCGCTCATCGCCCTGGACCGGTCGATGTGCCTTGCGCGGGACCGGCGGGCGACCGAAGCGGCGGCGACCGCCCGCGATGCCGTCGCGGACCTGCCCGAGACACAGCGGACGGAAATCATCCTGACCAGGGCCACCGACGTGGCCTCGGCGATACCTGAGGGGAACTGGCGCGGTGAGGTCGCCTTGACGGACTACGTGCGGGCGGGCCGCGAGCGCGCCCGTAGTCTTGGGACCACAGCCGCACTCGGTCCCTAGGAGCCCCATGTTCGTCGAGGCGCGTACCCGGCCGGTGCTCGCCGAGGTATGTCGTCTCCTTGGCTACCCCGACTCGAACGCGATCCTGCTACGGCACCACACCAACGCCGTCTACGCGGTCGGTGACATGGTTGTCGAGATCGCCCCCCCGGCGACCATGACATGGAACGGGTGCGCGGGATGGTGGCCGTGGTCGACTGGCTGGTGGCCCTGGGGTTCCCCACGGTGGGCCTTCACCCGGGCCTGTCCCAGCCGCTGCGGGTGGGCGGACACGCCGTTACGGTCTGGCAGCGTCTGGACCCGGCACACGACGACCCCATCACCGTCTCCGAGCTCGGAAGCCTTCTCAAGCACCTGCACGCCTTGCCCGCTCCGCCGGTGCCGCTGCCGGTACTGCGACCGCTCCACGGCATCGAGCGGTCCGTCATCCGTTCGGAGATTCTGAACGGTAAGGAACAAGATCTGCTGATGGGTCGGCTCGAGACGCTGGCCGCCAGCTAAGAAGCAATGCGGTTGCCCGTCGGTACGAGCATGATCCAGTCCGATCCGCAGATCCGCAATGCGCTCCGGCGCTTCGACGGCACGCCCGTACTGGCCGACTGGGACGGCGTCGCCCTCGGACCCCGGGAGTGGGACATCGCCACGGTCGCTGTCCATTGCCGCCGGTTCGACCCGCCAGGCCCGGATGCCTTCGCCGACTTCACCGCCGCCTACGGCTGGGATGCCACCTCCTGGCCGGGGTTCGAGGAGCTGTGCCAGCTTCGTGAGCTGCAGATGATCGCGACCAACGCTCGCGAGTCCCGGCCCGGAACCGAGGCCGCCAACGAGGTGCACCACCGGATCGCGGGCCTCGTTGACGACGGGGCGGAACTCCGCCGCTGGCAGATCCTCTGAACCGAGTCTCGTAGGGTCGGGCACCGCCTGTCCTTTCGCGTTGCCCAAGCCGGCCACGGTGAGGCCCACCGTGACCCACCACGCTGGGTCTATCTCCGGCCGGTGCCGCCCGCGATCGTGGACGTCAAGAACACGTCGACGGAACGCTTCAGGATCATCCTGACCCTCATGGCGCGCTGGCGGGCCAGCGGCAATGTCACGCCAGGGAGATCCAGATGGACGTGCCTTACGGCGACAGGTCGGAATGCGACCGATGCACCGGCAAGTGCTCGCGCCCGGCATCCCGTCGGCCGTACGGGCAACTCCCCGTTCACGTACCGCCAGCAGGGCTGCGGCGATGGGTGACCGACGGTCTGCTCCCAGCCGCCGGCCGAGGACGGTGGGCTTGTCGCCATGGCGGCAAGCCCACCGCACACATCCGACCGGGGGCCAGCCGTGACCATGTACATCTCGCGTAACGCAAGAATGAGCGACCTCCCGCGAGACCGCGTGGCAGTAGCGCCGCCGATACGGCCGGGACCAGCCGACCCGCCGCTGTTGACGCACGCCTGGCGAATCGTGTTCGAGCGGCACACGCGGGAACGCGATTTCCGATGAGTAGCGACCGAAACTGCCCCGCCGAGGCCGACCCGTCCGTGCGTTTGGCACATCTGCCCGTTGCGCCCGCTGGCTCTGCCCGGCGGTCGATGGTGACGGCCCATGACGAGCCGTCGCGACCGCACCTGCCGATGCGTCCGCTGTGGCGCTGCCGGCGGTGCGGCCAGCCGTGGCCATGCGGCGCGGCGAAGGTCGACCTTCTAGCGGAGTACAGGCACAACCTGGTTAGCCTCTTTCTCTACCTGGCCAGCTGCCTGTATGACGCGATCGACGATCTGGTCGCCGGTCCGTGGTCCGACCAGGGTGACGTCCAGGTCCCGGCTGAGCAGCTCGAACGCGGTGGTGGCGGTGGAACAACGCACCGGCATCACGGTGGCACGAGTGCAGGAGATTGCCGAGCTGCCGGCCATCCGTCCAGGAACCCGCGTCCAAAGCCGTCGCGCAACTTCAGCCTCAGCCCGTGACGGCCGCCGTTCCACCGCAGCCGCGCACGACTCGCCCCCGCCTTGTGGGTTGAGCGCCCGCCGAACGTTGCTCTCGCCAGACATTGGGGACTACGGTCGGTGTCCGTTTCGGGCTAGGCTGAGCGCTGCTCGCCGAACGGCTGTGTCATTAGTGGGAGGTTTCCGTGCGGGACGGTGATGAGGCTGTGGCAGATCAGCAGCAGACTGCGTCGTCCAGGATCGACATCAGCGTGCCGCACTCGGCACGGATCTACGACTACTGGCTCGACGGCAAGGACAACTTCGCCGCTGACCGCGCCGTCGCTGAGGCCCTCGTGGCAGCGATCCCGACGATCCGGTCTATGGCTGCCGAGAACCGCTACTTCGTGCACCGCGTGGCCCGCTACCTGGCCGGCCAGGCCGGTGTTCGGCAGTTCCTCGACATCGGCACCGGCATCCCGACCAGGCCGAACCTGCACGAAATCGCTCAGCAAATCGCTCCCGAGACCCGAGTGGTCTATGTCGACAACGACCCCATCGTGTTGGCCCACGCCCGGGCCCTGATGGTCAGCACCGAGCAGGGGCGCAGCGAGTACATCCACGCCGACCTGCGTGAGCCGGAGATGATCCTCAATCATCGGACGCTGCGCGAGACACTTGATCTCGACCAGCCGGTCGCGCTGACGTTGGTTGCGATCCTGATGCTGCTCGGCGATGCCGACGACCCGTGGCGCAAGGTACGCGTGCTGATGGACGCCCTCCCGCCCAGCAGCTACGTGGCGATCACCCATCCGACCGGCGACTTCAACCCCGAGTCCATGGCGGCAGGCGTCGCCGCGGCGGCTGATAGCGGCATGACCCTCGTGCCCCGCACCCGCGAGGAGGTGGCTCGGTTCTTCGACGGCTGGGAGCTGGTCGAACCGGGGCTCGTGCCGGTGATGGCCTGGCAACCCGACGACGGCGAGCCCGCCGACTCGCACGCTGCCTACTACTGGGCCGGCGTTGCCCGCAAACCCTAGCTTGATCTTCCACTGTGTGGCGTGGCTGCGGACTGAAGAGTCGATCCCGAACAAACAGCGTCTAACTGGGCGTTTTGATCTTGTCTATTCACGCTTGGCCGGATTCGGTCAAGCGAATGCCGGCTCAGCAGAGTGGCCGCGTTGCGGATGTCGT
>NZ_JBFABB010000077.1:0-33269 GCF_040640035.1 Micromonospora sp. NPDC023633
GGAGGAGAAGAGGCCGAGCGTACGCCCGCCGAGCGCGGTGACCAGCGTACCCGGGGCCGGGTGCCGCCGAAGGCCGGCGGCGGACCGAGGTTGCGGGTGCGGGCCGCGGCGGTGGCCAGCAGGTCGACCGGCACCGCGAGGACGACGGCGAGCCAGCCGAGCCAGAACTCGCCGGGGGCGCGCAGCTGCCGCTCCCACCGGGAGACCTCGTGCCGGCTGAGGGTCGGCACACCGGACGCGGCGCAGAGCTCGGCCGCGAGCCGCAGCTGGCTCCAGCCGCGGGCCAGCCGGAGCCGGGCGAGCAGCGGCCCGAGCAGTTGCGGGCCGGGCGGCGGGGGCGACGTCATCGGTCCTCCGGGCGGGTGTCGGCGCGGCGGCGGCGCGGGCCCCGGAACGGGACCGGTGCGCCACCGGTGGATGCTGACCCCCGCGCGGGCCCCCGGCGGGTCGGCCTCCGGCCGGGCCCACCCCGCGCAACCCCATGACTACTCCGGGGGTACGACGCTTTCCGGCCCCGGCGGATCCGCGTTCGTGCGGTCCTGCGTCCGCGAGTGTGGGAAGGTCTCGGCCCGCGGGGCCCGGCCCGCTAGAGTCGTGGCGTGGCGCTCGGTCTTCCATCGGTCCTCCCCAATCCGCAGCCGGCGATCGGGGAGCTGATCCGTGACCGCCAGCCGACGTTCTCCTTCGAGTTCTTCCCGCCCAAGACCGAGCAGGGCGAGCGGCTGTTGTGGCAGGCGATCCGCGAGCTGGAGTCGCTGCGCCCGTCGTTCGTCTCGATCACCTACGGCGCGGGCGGGTCGACCCGCGACACCACCGTCGCGGTCACCGAGCGGATCGCCACCGAGACCACCCTGCTGCCGATGGCCCACCTGACCGCGGTCAACCACTCCGTGGCCGAGCTGCGCCACGTCATCGGCCGGCTCGCCGGGGTCGGGGTGCGCAACGTGCTCGCCGTGCGGGGCGACCCGCCGGGCGACCCGGGCGGCGACTGGGTGCGCCACCCCGAGGGCGTGCTGCACGCCGAGGAGCTGGTCCGCCTGGTGCGCGACGCCGGCGACTTCAGCGTCGGGGTGGCGGCGTTCCCCTACAAGCACCCGCGTTCACCCGACGTCGACAGCGACACCGAGCACTTCGTCCGCAAGTGCCGGGCCGGCGCCGACTTCGCGATCACCCAGATGTTCTTCGACGCCGACGACTACCTGCGACTGCGCGACCGGGTCGCCGCCGCCGGCTGCGACACCCCGATCCTGGCCGGCGTGATGCCGGTGACGCAGATCGGCACCATCGAGCGCTCGGTGCAGCTCTCGGGGGCACCCTTCCCACCGGCCCTGGCCGAGCGGTTCGCGAAGGTCGCCGACGACGCGGAGGCGGTGCGCCGGCTCGGCGTCGAGCAGGCCAGCGAGATGTGCCGGCGGCTGCTCGACGAGGGCGTGCCGGGGATCCACTTCATCACCCTCAACCGCTCCACCGCCACCCGGGAGGTCTGGCAGAACCTCCAGGTCGGCGCGCGGGTGTGACCCCGGTGCCGCGACACCTGAGCGCCGGTGCGACGGTTGTTCCGTGGTGGGCACACAGCTGAACTGGGACGACTACGCCACGGCCTGGGCACGGCTGCACGGGGGGTTCGACCCCCGGGCGGCGACCCCGGTCGTCCGCGCCTGGCTGCGGTTCGCCTACCACGTCGGGTTCGTGCTGGGCCGGCTGCGGGTCGGCCCGACCCCGGTCACCGTGGTCGGCGTGCTGCTCTGCGCCTGCGTGCCGCTGTTCGCCGTACGGCCGCAGGACGGCCCCTTCCTCGCGGCGCTGTTCGTGCTGCTCGCCGCGGTGGCGGACAGCGTCGACGGTGCGGTGGCGGTGGCCACGAACCGGACCACCCGGCTCGGCTACGTCTACGACTCGCTGGCCGACCGGCTCGGCGAGGTCGCCTGGCTGGCCGCGTTCTGGCTGATCGGGGCGCCGGGGGCGCTCGTCGTGACCGCCGGTGCGCTCTCCTGGCTGCACGAGTACGTCCGCGCCCGGGCGGTCTCCGCCGGGATGCGGGAACTCGGCGCGGTGACCGTGGGGGAGCGCCCCACCCGGGTCTCGGTGGCCCTGGTCGGGCTGCTGCTGGCCGGGCTGACCGGGCTGATCGAGCCGGACCTGGCCGCCGGCACGATGACCATGGCGACCTCCGTCTGGGTGCTGCTGGCCGGGTTCGGCCTGGGCCAGTTGCTCTCCGCCGTCCGCCGCGCCCTGATCGACGCCGGCTGACCGCGCCCTGATCGACGCCGGCTGACCGCGCGGTAGGGCCGGCCGGGCTGCGCGGCAGGGCCGGCCGGTCCGGCCGGGCTGCCAGCGAGGCCCCGGACGTGTCGACGCGGTGCCCCTGCCCGTCGGCGGCTACCAGGCGGGGCCGATCTCCTCGGCGACGATCTGGGCGGAGAGCGTCACCATCGGCAGGCCGCCGCCCGGGTGGCTGGAGCCGCCGACCAGCCACAACCCGTGCGCCGGGCCCCGGTTGGCCGGGCGCAGCAGGCCGCCGGCGGTGCCGTAGATCGACCCGCCGGGCGCGCCGGTCGCGTCGTCCAGGTCGGCCGGGGTGCGGACCTCCCGGAACACCAGCCGGTCCCGCACGTCGACGCCGCGCTCGGCCAGCACGTCGAGGACCCGGTCGGCGTACGCCTCGGCGAGGCCGGGCCGACGCCAGTCGACGGCGCCGGTGGCGGTGCCGTGCCGGGGGGCGTTGACCAGCACGAACCACGCCTCGTGGCCGGCCGGCCGGACCATCGGGTCGTCGGCCACGGTGACGAAGACGGTGGGATCGGCCGCCGGGCGGGCCCGCACGCCGCGCCCCGGGTGGCCGAAGACCGCGTCGAACTCGGCGTCGTAGTCGCGGGGGAAGAACACGTTGTGGTGGGCCAGCCCGGAGTCCCCGGTGACGCCGAGCAGCAGTACGAAACCGGCCAGGCTGCGGTCGGTCAGCCCGGCCAGCCGGCGCGGGCTGGGCAGCAGGTCCCGGTAGAGGGTGAGCGCGTCGACGTTGGCCACCACCACGTCGGCGGGGACGGGCGCGGCGACGCCGCGCAGGCGTACGCCGTGCACCCGGCCGCCCGCGGCGTCGATCCGGGTGACCGTGGCGCCGGTCTGCACGACCACGCCGAGGTCCAGGCAGCGGGTCAGCAGCGCGTCGGCGAGCGTGCCCAGCCCGCCACGCAGGTACCAGCCGCCGAAGGCCAGCTCGGCGTAGGGCACGGCGACCAGCGCGGCCGGCGCCCGGCGCGGGTCGGCGCCGGTGTAGGTGGCGTACCGGTCCAGCAGCATCCGCAGCCGGGGGTCGGACAGGTGCCGTCGGCCCAGCCCGCGCAGCGTCCGGCCCGGCCCGATGGCGGCCAGGTCGCCCAGCCGCCAGGCCAGCGCGGCCAGGTCCAGCGGGGAGTCGATCGGGCGGCGCAGGATGTCCCGGTGCGACGCCTGCCACACCCGCTCGGCCCGGCGCCACAGCCGCCGCCAGTCCGCGGCGGCCCGGTCGCCGAAGGCCGCACCGATCCGGGCGGCGAACTCGGTCGGGTCGGCGCAGGAGTCGAGGGCCGGGCCGCCGCCGGGGAAGACGTGCCGCACGATCGGGTCCACCGGCACCAGGTCCAGGTACTCGTCGAGCTTCGCGCCGGTCGCCTCGAACAGGTCGTGGAAGACGTCGGGCAGGGTGAGCAGGCTCGGCCCGGTGTCGAAGTGGAACGGGCCCGCCGGGGTGTCGTGAAGGTACCGGCCGAGCTTGCCGCCGACGGTGCCCGTACGTTCGAGCACGGTGACCTGGTGTCCGGTGGCGGCCAGCCGGGCGGCGGTGGCCAGGCCTCCCACCCCGGCGCCGACGACCACGATCCGCGCCATGCCGCGCCTCCCTAGGTGACGGGGCGGCCGCGCCAGGACAGGCGACGCCGCTTCCGCAGATGGTACGACCGCAGGGTCAGCCAACCGAGGACCACGACCGACACGGGGTGTGCCAGCGCGTCGGGCCACCACCGGCCGCCGGTCGCCCGGGCGCTGACCGCCCGCCCGGCCACCCCGAGCAGGTAGGTCGCGAGCGCGGCGGCGGCCACCGTCGGCGCGCCGGCGGCCAGGGCGGCGACCGCCAGCAGCGGGGGAGCGGTGTAGAGCAGGAGCAGCAGGGCCACCACGGCGGCCGCCGCCCTCGGGTTGCCGAAGGTCGCCCAGAGCGACTTCGAGTAGCCGTCGCGCAGCTGCGGCCAGTCCTCGTACATCCGGCAGGCGGCCAGCCGCGAGCCGTCGGCGAGGGCGATCCGGCCGCCGGCCCGCTTGACCGCGCGGGCCAGCTCGACGTCCTCCAGGATCTTCCCGGCCACCACGGCGTGCCCGCCTGCGGCCTCGTAGCCGGCCCGGTCCACCACCAGGAACTGCCCGCCGGCGGCGGCCAGCGATGGACGCCGCGAGCGCTCCATCGCCCGCAGCGGCAGGAAGGTCAGCCACAGCCACTGCAACAGCGGCTGGACCAGCCGGTCGGCCACCGTCGCCACCAGGATCCGGGGGTACGGCGACAGCAGCGTCACCCGCGCGGCCCGCAGCTCGGTGACGGCCGCCGCGACCGCGTCCGGGGCGAGCACCACGTCGGCGTCGACGAAGACCAGCGCGGTCGCCGCGGGGTCGGCCCGGGTGGCCAGCTGCCAGCAGGCGTGCGGCTTGCCCAGCCAGCCCGGCGGCGGGGCGACCCCGTCGAGCAGGGTGACCCGGGGGTCGTCGCCCGCCACCGCGCGGACCACGCCCGCGGTGCCGTCGGACGACCCGTCGTCGAGCACCACCACGCGCAGCCGCGGCACGCCCCGCTGGGCGAGCAGCGCGCGCAGGCACGGGGTGACCCGCGCGGCCTCGTCGCGCAGCGGCAGCAGCACCGCCACGGGCTCGGTGACCGGCGCCGGCCGCTCGGCCGGGCGGCGCAGCCAGCGGCCGGCGTTGACCAGGGTGTGCGCGGTCAGCGCGGCCACGCCGAGCAGCAGCGCGAGGACGGCGGTCATGCCGTCGCGTCGACGCCGGGGCGCTGCGGCCGAGGGGACCGGTGTTGGTCATCGCGGCGGGAGCGGACCAGCGTGACCGCCAGCGGCACGGCGGCCACCGACATGCCGACCGCGCCCCACAGCGCCGAGGCGGGCAGGTCGAGGAAGGCCGCGTGGGCCAGCACGCTGGAGAAGTACGTCCACAGCCAGAGCGCGAACATCGGGCCGTCGCGCCCGTCGGTGGTGGCCACGGCGGGCCCGGCCAGCGGGCGCAGCGCGCTCATGATCAGCACGGCGAAGAGCAGCCAGCCCAGGTAGTTGCTCACCGGGATGCCGGGCAGGCCGGGCAGCGTGGGGGTGGCGTCCCGCCAGACCCAGTGGCCCTCGGCCACCATCTGCGGGTCGAGGAAGAGGTCCCAGGCGGCCAGCCCGACGGCGGCCAGCGCGATCCGCCGGCCATGGAACGCGCCGCCCCGCTGCCCGGGCCGGCCGCCGGCGTCGCCCCCGGTCAGCCGGGTGGCGGCCAGCCAGGCCGGCCAGGCCATCCAGGTCCAGGCCAGCGGGATGATCAGCGGCACCCCGGCCAGCTTCGGCCCCAGCTCGCCGGAGTAGTCGTAGCTGCCGAACGGGAAGCCGGTGGCCACTCCGAGCGCCTCGATGGCGAACCCGCCGACCGTGGCCACCGCGACCAGCGCCGCCGCCGTACGCGGGCCCCGGCTGAGCAAGGCGTGGCCGACCGAGAGCAGGTAGCCGAGCACGACGGTGGCGACGGTCAGCCGGGCCCGGGCCTCCCCGGTGGTCAGCGGGTAGCAGATCTGCGCCAGCACCAGCACGGCCAGCAGCGCCCAGGACAGCCGTCGGGTCACGAGGCGCCCCGGCCGGGCGGGGCGGGTGTCGGGGGCTCCAGCGGCAGGTCCCGGCCGAGCACGCCGAACGGGCGCTCGTCGCCGGGGAAGTGGAAGTCGCGCAGGACGTCGACGAAGCCGAACCGGCGGTACAGCCGCCAGGCCCGGGACCGCTGTTCGTCGGCCTCGGGGGTGGAGAGCAGCGTGGTCGTGCCCTCCGCCAGGCTCAGCAGGGCCCGCAGCTGCCGCGCGCCCAGGCCGTGCCCCTGCGCGGGCGGACGGACGTGCAGCTCGACCACCTCGAAGCAGTGGGTCAGCCAGCGCTGCCGGGCCGGGGTGTCCAGCGCCCGCCAGACCTGGTCGTGCCACCACTGCCCCGAGCCGCCCAGGTAGCCGTAGCCGAAGCCGGCCAGGTGGCCCTCGCTGGTCAGGCTGGCGACGGCGCGGAAGCCGGGTCGGCGTACGTGGGTGGCGATGTAGCCGCGCCGGGAATCCAGCAGCTCCGGGCGGTAGCCCATCGCCTCGCCGTAGACGGCCACCACGTCGTCCAGCCGTCGGACGAGATCGTCCGGCGTCCACCGCACCAACCTCATGCCCGTGCACCCTCCGCCGCTCTCGGATCGCCGTCCGCGACCCACCCCAGCACCGCCCGGTCACCCACCACGTCGCGTACCTCGAACCGCGCGAAGAGCTCCTCCGCGTACCACCCCTCGGTGGGGGTCCGCATGATCGCGGCGCGGTGCTCCGGGTGACGGTACGCGAACGCAACGAGGTCCGCCGGGGCGCGCCACACGCTCACCGTGCCCTGCCAGCCCAGCGGGGCCTCGCCGACGCCGAAGCGGGCCAGCAGGCCGGGCGCGGCGTGCAGCGCGGCGGCCACCGGGGGGATCGCCCGCCAGAAGGTGGCCGCCCGCCGTGGCCGCAGCCGGGCGCGGGTCAGCGCCAGCACCGGGCCGGTGACCCGGCCACCGGGCGGATCCCCGAACGGCCGGCGGCCCGACCACTCGCCCCGGCTGCTCAGCGGGCGCAGGTCGACCCGCACGGACGCGTGGGCGATCCGGGTCCAGGCGCGCCCCACCGGCGAGCCGTCGAAGCCGGCCGCGGCGGCGGGGGAGTCCCACACGGTCAGCGCCGCCCACCGGGTGAGGTCGGCGTCGCCCGGCCCGAAGCCGGTGCCGGTCCCGGTGCCGAGCAGCTTGCCGAACCGTACGCCGGGCAGCGCGCGCAGCCGGCGGGGGTCGACCGCCATCCGGGTCAGCGCCCGGGGCAGCGCGGCGCGGGAGGTGCGCCACACGTGCAGCGTGACCAGTTCCGGGACGTCGGTCCCGCGCACGGCATCCACCTCGCTCCGCTCGCTCACGCCGTCGCGAGGCGCCACGCTGCTGAGCCCCATGGTTCGCTCCGCTCGCTCACGCCACCCCGGTCGGGACGCCGCCGGTGACCCGCAGCAGCTCCGGGTACGTGGTGGGGAAGACCGCCCGCGGCACGCCGCCGGCCGCCCAGATCTCGTCGTACGACTCCAGGGCGGTGTCGACCAGGGTGCGCAGCGGACGCGGGTGGCCGACCGGGGCGACCCCGCCGATCACCTGCCCGGTGTGCGCGCGGACGAACTCCGGGGTGGCCCGGCGCAGCCGGCCGACCCCGATGGACGCGGCCAGGCCGACGGTGTCCACCCGGTGCGCGCCGGAGGTGAGCACCAGCAGCGGCGCGCCGTCCGCCTCGAAGACGAGCGAGTTGGCGATCTGGCCGACTCCGACGCCGAGCGACTCGGCCGCGGCCGCGGCGGTGTGGACCGCGTCGGGCAGCAGGCGGACGACGCTCGGCGCGCCGGAGGCGTCCCGGGCGCCAGCGGCGTCGAGCACGTCCTGCACCGCCCGTACGTTCGGGTGTGGCTGCATGTCGACCATTCTTCCCGGTGGCCCGGTCGGCGGCTCAGCCGGCCGTGCCGCGCCCCGACCGGGCGGGACGCGGCGACGTTCGGCCCGCCCGGGGCGGGACGGTGACGGTGTCCGGGGCGGGCGGCGCGGCGGCCCGGTCCGGGGCGACCCGGGCCGTCTCGGCCAGCGCGACGCCGGCCAGCACCAGGAGCCCGCCGGTGAGCTGGGCGGTGTTGAGCGCCTCACCGGGGCCGATCACGACCCAGGCGACCGCCGAGGCGAGCACCGGCTCGGCCATGCCGAGGATCCCGACGCTGGTTGCGGGGAGGTGCCGTATCGCCCCGGCCACCAGCAGGTACGGCGCGATCGAGCCGAGCACCACCATGTACCCGCAGAGCAGCGCCACGGGCACGCCCCCGTCGGTGTCGGTGGTCAGCGGCTCCCAGCCGCCGGTGCCCACGGTGACCGCGCGGGTGAGCAGGCCCGCCACGGCCGAGGCGCCGAACGCCCAGGTGCACAGCGACAACGTGTCCCGGCGCGCCGTGCCGTGGGCGCCGAGCACGTAGTAGGCGGCGAGGAAGACCGCGGCGCCGAGGCCGGCGAGCACGCCGAGGCCGTCCAGCTTCAGCTCGCCCCACACCTCGGCCACGCAGCCGAGGCCGACGAGGCTCAACGCCAGGCCGGCCCAGAGCCGCGGGCGCACCCGGTGCCGCTGACCGAACCGGGCCCAGAGGGCGACCAGCAACGGGGCGGTGTACTCGAACAGCAGCCCGATCCCGACCGGCAGCCGGGAGATGGCGACGAAGTAGAGCATCGGCACGGCGAAGAACCCAGCCAGCCCGTACCCGATCAGCAGCGGCAGCTGGCCGGGGGTGGCCCGGAGCCGGCGGGCCCCCGGGCGCAGCAGCAGGCTCAGGACCAGCAGCCCGGTGACGGCGCCGGCGGCGCGCAGCAGGGTGAGCTGCGGGGCGTCCAGGCCGGCGCGGAGCACCAGCTTGGAGACCGTGCCGTTGACGGCGAAGAGCCCGGCCGAGGCGAGCACCATGGCGACCCCGAGGCCGGGGCGGGGGGTTGTCACGGGCGGAGGCTACCGCCGCGAACCCGGCGCCCACCGCGGCAGGCCCCGGCGGCGGGCGCCGGAGCCGGCACCTGCTGCGACGTCGACCGACGTCCGCGCGTCACACGTTGCATTTTCGTCGGAGGGAGGGTGTACTGTCAGCAGCAGTTAGAACGAGTGTTCGATTGCCTCGAACGCCCGTTCCAACAGACCCGGGGCGGTGTTTCGCGGCGCGGCTCCGGGCGGTGCGGCTCCGCGGGCCGCACCTGGGTCCCGGGCAGTCGCGAGTCCGGGCCCGTCAGGCAGGAGCGTCGCCCGCCGCCCACGACCCCCGGGCGGCGGGCGACGAACCCGCCGGTAACGCCGGCCGGGTGTGGTGTGGGGAAGCGTCCACACCCGGCCGGCCACCCCACCGGTGCGTCTTCCTCCGCACCACTCGACCCGGCGTCCCGCCGGCGGCCCAGGGCCGTCTCCGGGGCGGCGCCTCGGCCACGTGGAGGAGACAGTCCCATGCCGACCAACCCGGCTCAGGCACCGACGGTGCCGGCGCACGTGCTGCCGCACCGCACCCCCGCCCAGCTTCTCGCGGTGGCCCGGCACGGGCTGGCCGAGGCCGCCCAGACCCGCCCCGACGGCCTCCGTTACGCCGCCGCCCACCTCGCCGCGCTCCGGGCGGCCGCAGCCGTGCTCGCCGCCCGGGCGCGTCCCGCCCCCGCCCGACGCCACCGGGTCACCAGCGTCTGGATCCTGCTCTCCGGCGTCGCCCCCGAGCTCGACGAGTGGGCCCGGTTCTTCGCCCTCGGCGCCGGCAAGCGGGCCGCCGCCGAGGCCGGCATCCCCCGGGTGGTGACCGCCCGGGAGGCCGACGACCTGCTGCGCTCCGCCGAGCAGTTCGTCACGGTCGTGGAGACCGCGCTCGGGGTGGCCCACCAACCGGCGCTCGACGGCCTCGCGGCCTGACCCGGGCACCCGGCCATCCGGTGGTGACCGGGTGCCCGGGCGCGCCACGCGCACGTCCGATCCGACAGCACGACGGGGGGTAGGTCCGATGGCGGGCCGGATGGTGGTCGGTTCCGCCGCACTGGCCGGTCTGGTGCGCCCGGCGAGCGCGCCGGATCCGGCGGGTGGCCACCGGCTGCTGCCGGTGGCCCCGGAGCTGACCGGGCTGTTGCCCAACCGGGGGCTGCGGCGGGGCAGCACGATCGCGGTCGCCACCGGCCAACCCCCCCGACGCAGCGGCGGCACCTCGCTGGTCCTGGCGCTGCTCGCCGAGGCGTCCCGGGCCGGTTCGTGGTGCGCCGTGGTCGGGGTCCCGACGTTCGGGGCGGGCGCTGCCGCCGAGCTGGGCATCGCCCTGGACCGGCTCGCCCTGGTGCCCCACCCGGGCCCGGAGTGGGCCACCGTCATCGCCGCCCTGATCGACGGGGTGGACGTCGTGGTCACCGCCGTGCCGACTGCGGTCTCCGCCTCGGTCGCCAACCGGCTGGCCGCCCGGGCCCGGCAGCGGGGCAGCGTCCTCGTCCCGTACGGGCAGTGGGACGGCGCGGACGTGACCCTCCAGGTGGTCCGGGGCGCCTGGGAGGGGCTCGGGCAGGGGCGGGGCCGGCTGCGTCGCCGCGAGGTCACCGTCTCCGCGCGGGGCCGGGGGGCCGCCGCCCGCCCCAAGGAGATCAAGGTCTGGCTGCCGGGGGACGGGCTCACCCGGGTCATTCCCCGCTCCGCTCCCGCCGCCGTCTCCGTCACCGGCCGGTCGACCGCCGGCCGGCTCCGCCCGGTCGGCCCGGCGCCCACCGGCCCGTCCCGTCGTGCCGCGCTCACCCTGGTCGGCCCGACGTGACCGCCGCGCTGACTCTGGCCGGTCCGACGTGACCGTCGCGCCCGTGCGGACCCTGCTGCTCTGGTGCCCGGACTGGCCGGTGCTCGCCGCGGAGATCGTCGACGGGGTGCCGGCCACCGCCCCGGTCGCCGTGCTGCACGCCAACCGGGTGGTCGCCTGCTCCGAGCGGGCCCGCGCCGAGGGGGTGCGTCGGGGGCTGCGCAAACGGGAGGCCCAGGGCCGGTGCCCGCAGCTCACCGCCGTCGAGTACGACCCCGGGCGGGACGCCCGAGCGTTCGAACCGGTGGTCGCCGCCGTCGAGGAACTGGTCGCCGGCGTCGAGGTGGTGCGCCCCGGCGCGTGCGCGGTGGCGGCCCGGGGGCCGAGCCGCTACCTCGGGGGCGAGGAGGCGGCAGCCGAGCGGATCGTCGAGCACGTCGCCCAGGCCTGCGCAGTGGAGAGTCAGGTCGGCATCGCCGACGGGGTCTTCGCCGCCGGGCTGGCCGCCCGAGACGGACGGGTCGTTCCGCCCGGCGGGACACCGCAGTTCCTCGCCGACCTGCCGGTCGAGGCGCTCGGCCGCCCGGCCCTGAGCGACCTGCTGCGCCGGCTCGGCGTACGCACCCTGGGCGACTTCGCCGCGCTGCCCGCCGGCGACGTGCTGGCCCGGTTCGGCTTCGACGGCGCGCTGGCCCACCGGCTGGCGGCCGGGCGTGACCACCGTCCGCTCGCGGTCCGGCAACCCCCGGCCGACCTCGCGGTCACCGCCGACCACGACGAGCCGCTCGACCGGGTCGACGCGGCGGCCTTCGCCGCCCGGGCGTTGGCCGAACGGCTGCACGACCGGCTCGCCGCACACGGGCTGGCCTGCACCCGGCTCGGCATCGAGGCGGTCACCGCGCACGGTCAGGAACTGCACCGGGTCTGGCGGCACGACGGGCTGCTCACCGCCGCGGCCATCGCCGACCGGGTGCGCTGGCAGCTCGACGGCTGGCTGTCCGGCAGCACCGGTCGGGCCGGCACCCGCCCGGCCCGCCCGACGGCGGGCATCATTCGGCTGCGGCTGGTCCCGGACGGGGTGGTCGCGCAGGCCGGCCTGCAACCCGGCCTGTGGGGGGAGACCGGCGAGGAGCGGGAGCGGGCGCACCGGGCGCTGAGCCGGGTGCAGGGCATCCTCGGCCCCGAGGCGGTGGTCACCGCGGTGCTCGGCGGCGGGCGCTCGCCGGCCGACCAGGTGCGTCTGGTGCCGTGGGGTGACGAACGCCTGCCGGCCCGTCCCGTCCCGCCGCCGTGGCCGGGCCGGCTGCCGCCACCCGCGCCGGCCGTGGTGCTGCCCGACCCGCTCGCCGCGGTCGTGCAGGACGCCGCCGGCGAGCCGGTCGAGGTCAGCGCGCGACTCCAGGTCAGCGCCGAGCCGGCCCGGCTGACCGTGGGCGCCGCCCGGCCGGTCGAGATCGTCGGCTGGGCCGGTCCGTGGCCGGTCGACGAGCGCTGGTGGGCGCCGGCCGAGGCCCGTCGGCGGGCCCGGTTCCAGGTCTGCCTGGCCGACGGTACGGCCCTGCTGCTCGCCGTCGAGGCCGGGCGGTGGCTGGTGGAGGCGATCTATGACTGAGCGCCCGCCCCGCGCCCGCCGCCCCGGTCGGCGTGAGGCTTCGCCGGCTGGCCGGCAGACGCTGTCGAGCTGCCCCGTCCACGGGACCACCGGTCGCCGGCTCTCGGATCTTGGCCGGTTCCGGCCCCTCCCTGGGCCGAAACCGACCAAGATCCCCCCGGCTGTCCGCCCGGAGGGGCTCCGATGAGCTTCCACAACCCGAAGCTGCCCTGGTCGGAGTTGGAACGCCTGCTCTCCGGCCGGGGACCCGGCACCGGACGGCCGGCCCCGGACCGGCCGGGTGCGGACGCGGGTGGGCCAGGGGAAGGCCGATCGGGCGAGCGCGTGGGTCGGCCGGGTGAAGGCCGATCGGGTGCGGGCCGGTCGGGTGCGGATCGAGCAAGCGGTGGGGGTCGGCCCGGCCCGGATCGAGCGGGCGCGGGGGAGGGGCGGGCCGGCGGGGAGGGCGGCCGGGTGCGCGACGAGCGGCACCTGCACGTGGTCGACCCGCTGGCCGTGGACGCCGACGGCGGCGACTCTCCCGCCTGGAGCCGCAGGCGGGAGCACTACCGGCCGCCCGAGGTGGCCCGCCCCGACGACGCGGTGCCGTACGCCGAGCTGCACGCGCACACCAACTTCAGCTTCCTCGACGGCGCCAGCCACCCGGAGGAACTGGCCGAGGAGGCGGCCCGGCTGGGCCTCACCGCGCTCGCCGTCACCGACCACGACGGCTTCTACGGGGTGGTGCGCTTCGCCGAGGCGGCCCGCGCGCTGCACCTGCCGACCATCTTCGGCGCCGAGCTCTCCCTGGACCTGCCCGGCCCGCAGAACGGCGAGCCCGACCCGCTCGGGCGGCACCTGCTGCTCCTCGCCCACGGCCACGAGGGGTACGCCCGGCTGGCGTCGACCATCGCCCGCGCCCAGCTGCGCGGTGGGGAGAAGGGCCGCCCGGTCTACGGCGAGCTGGAGGAGGTCGCCGCCGAGCTGCGGGACCACGTGCTGGTGCTCACCGGCTGCCGCAAGGGGCACGTGCCGTCGGCGCTGCTCACCGAGGGGGTGGACGCGGCGGCCCGCGAGCTGGACCGGCTGACCGCCCTGTTCGGCGCGGAGACGGTGGCGGTGGAGCTGACCGACCACGGGCACCCGGTCGACGCCGACCGCAACGACGCGCTCGCCGAGCTGGCGGCGACGGCCGGCCTGCCCACGGTGGCCACCAACAACGTGCACTACGCCACCCCGGGCCGGCGGCGGCTGGCGACCACCGTCGCCGCCGTCCGGGCCCGGCGCAGCCTGGACGAGATCGACGGCTGGCTGCCCGCCGCCGGCACCGCCCACCTGCGCGGCGGCGCCGAGATGGCGGCCCGGTTCGCCGCCTACCCCGGTGCGGTGGCCCGCGCCGCCGAGTTCGGCGCCGAGCTCGCCTTCGACCTCCAGCTCGTGGCACCCCGGCTGCCGGCGTACCCGGTGCCGCCCGGGCACACCGAGATGAGCTGGCTGCGCCACCTGACGCACCAGGGCGCCCACGAGCGCTACGGCCCGCCCGCGGCGCATCCGAGGGCGTACGCGCAGCTCGACCACGAGCTGAACATGATCGAGGAGCTGGGCTTCCCCGGCTACTTCCTGGTGGTCTACGACATCGTCACGTTCTGCCGCGAGCAGGACATCTACTGCCAGGGGCGGGGCTCGGCGGCCAACTCGGCCGTCTGCTACGCGCTGCGGATCACCAACGTGGACGCCGTCCGGCACCGGCTGCTCTTCGAGCGCTTCCTCGCCCCGGAGCGCGACGGCCCGCCGGACATCGACGTGGACATCGAGTCCGACCGCCGGGAGGAGGTGATCCAGCACGTCTACGCCCGGTACGGCCGGGAGCACACCGCACAGGTCGCCAACGTCATCTCCTACCGGCCCCGCTCGGCGGTGCGGGACGTGGCCAAGGCGTTCGGGTTCTCGCCCGGCCAGCAGGACGCCTGGAGCAAGCAGATCGACCGCTGGGGCTCCGTGGCGCCCGTCGACGTGGCGGACATCCCCGAGCAGGTGGTCGCGTACGCCAACGAGTTGCAGACGTTCCCCCGGCACCTGGGCATCCACTCCGGCGGCATGGTGATCTGCGACCGGCCGGTGATCGAGGTGTGCCCGGTGGAGTGGGGGCGGATGCCGGGCCGCAGCGTGCTCCAGTGGGACAAGGACGACTGCGCCGCCGTCGGCCTGGTCAAGTTCGACCTGCTCGGGCTCGGCATGCTCTCCGCGCTGCACTACGGCTACGACATGATCGGGATGAGCCTGGACCTCGGCGACATGACGCTGGACGACCCCGAGGTCTACGACATGCTCTGCCGGGCCGACTCGGTCGGGGTGTTCCAGGTGGAGAGCCGCGCCCAGATGGCCACCCTGCCCCGGCTGAAGCCCCGCGAGTTCTACGACCTGGTGGTCGAGGTGGCGCTGATCCGGCCCGGCCCGATCCAGGGCGGCTCGGTGCACCCGTACATCCGGCGCAAGAACGGCCAGGAGCCGGTGACCTACCCGCACCCGCTGATGCGCAACGCGCTGGAGAAGACCCTCGGCGTGCCGCTGTTCCAGGAGCAGCTGATGCAGCTCGCCATCGACCTGGCCGGCTTCGACGCGGCGGGGGCCGACCAGCTGCGCCGGGCGATGGGCGCCAAGCGTTCCGCCGAGCGGATGGCCCGCATCGCCGACCGGCTCTACGCGGGCATGGCCGGGCGGGGCATCACCGGCGAGCTGGCCGACGACGTCTACCGAAAGCTCTCCGCGTTCGCCAGCTACGGCTTCCCGGAGAGCCACGCGATGAGCTTCGCCTACCTGGTCTACGCCAGCTCCTGGCTCAAGCGCTACCACCCGGGGCCGTTCCTGGCCGCGCTGCTCAACGCCCAGCCGATGGGCTTCTACTCGCCGCAGACGCTGGTCGACGACGCCCGCCGGCACGGGGTCGAGGTGCGCCGGCCGGACGTCAACGCCAGCGGCGCTCTGGCGGTGCTGGAGTCCACCCCGCAGACCCGGTGGGGCAGCGCGCCGGGGGAGCCGCCGCACGCCTGGGGGCTGAACGGGCCGGCCGTCCGGCTCGGGCTCTCCGGCGTACGCACCCTCGGCGAGGGGGTGGCCGAGCGGATCGAGACGGAACGGGCGGCGCGCGGGCCGTACCGCGACATGCCGGACCTGGCCCGGCGGGTCGGGCTGTCCGCCGCGCAGCTGGAGGCGCTGGCCACCGCGGACGCCTTCGCCTGCTTCGGGCTGTCCCGGCGGCAGGCCCTTTGGGCCGCCGGCGCGGCGGCCCAGGACCGGCCGGGCCGGCTGCCGGGCACGGTGACCGGCGCGACCGCGCCCACCCTGCCCGGGATGGAGGCGGTGGACCGGCTGGTCGCCGACGTCTGGGCGACCGGGCTGTCGCCGGAGAGCCACCCGGTGAGCTTCCTCCGCCCCCGGCTCGACGCCCTCGGCGCGGTGCCGATCGCCCGGCTCGGCCGGGTGGAGCCGGGGCGGCGCATCCGGGTCGGCGGGATCGTCACCCACCGGCAGCGGCCCGCGACCGCCGGCGGGGTCACCTTCCTCAACCTGGAGGACGAGACGGGGATGCTCAACGTCACCTGCTCCCCGGGCCTGTGGCAGCGCTACCGGCGGGTGGCCCGCACCAGCGCCGCGCTGGTGGTGCGGGGCCGGTTGCAGCGGCACGAGGGAGTGATCAACCTCACTGCCGACCGGCTGGACGCGATCGAACCGCCGGTCAGCCCGCCCTCGCGCGACTTCCGCTGACGGCAGTGATCCACATTACGGTTTTTCCCGCTCGATGGAGGGACACTCCAGCTCGCGCGGGCAGAGTGGCCCGCGCGAGCACGAGGGGGACAACGATCATGGGAAACAACGAGCGTAGCGGCGGGGTGGCGAACTCCCGGCGGACCCGGCTCAGCGCCGGTTGGACCCCGAGCCACCACACCGAGCCGCGCGAGTACGAGATCGTCGAGGGCCCGGTGGCCAACGCCCTGCGGTCGCGGGCCGAGGACGACGCCGCCACCGGCGAGTCCTGACCTCCCGCCCGGAGCCGGCCGGGCCGCCCGCAGGTGCGGCTCGGTGGGGCTGGACCGGGTGACTAGGCTCGACCGGGTGGAGCAGACCCCAGGCCGGCTCGCCGGGCCGCCGCTGACCCCCCGTACCGCCGTGATCTGGTCGGTGCTGCGCGCCGAGCTGGAGCGTCGCGCCGGCGCCGCGCTCACCGTGCTCGACGTCGGCGGCGGCACGGGCGGCTTCGCCGTGCCGCTCGCCCAGGCCGGGCACCGGGTCACCGTGGTCGACGCCAGTCCCGACGCGCTCGCCGCGCTGACCCGCCGGGCCACCGAGGCCGGCGTGGCCGAGCGGGTCCGTGCCGTGCAGGGCGACGGCGACGCGCTCGCCGGCCTGGTCGAGCCCGGCAGCGCCGACCTGGTGCTCTGCCACGCCGTGCTGGAGGTCGTGGACGATCCGGCGGCGGTCGTGGCGGCGTTGGCCGCCGTGCTGCGCCCGGGCGGGGCCGCGAGCGTGCTGGTCGCGGGCCGGGCCGCCGCGGTGCTCGGCCGGGCGATGAACGGGCACCTCGACGTCGCCGCCGCCCTGGCCGACGATCCGGCCGGCGCCGCCGGCACCCGGGACACACTGCGCCGGCGTTACGACGCCGACGGCGCCACCGCGCTGCTCGGCGCCGCGGGGCTCGTGGTCGAGGAGATCCACGGCGTACGCGTGCTCGCCGACCTCCTCCCCGCCGCCGTCGCCGACGGCCAGCCGGCCGCCCTGGTCGAGCTGGAGCGGGCGCTCGCCGCGCGGGCGCCCTGGCGGGACCTCGCCGCCCAGCTGCACCTGTTCGCCCGCCGCCCGTGACCGACCCGCTGGAGATCGTCGGGCCGCGCTACGGCGACGGCAGTCTCGCCGACATCCTGCCCGCCGCGCTCGCCGTGCTCGGCGTGCCCGGCGCCACCGATCCGCTCGGGCTCGGCGCCGCGCTGCCCGGGGTGCGCCGGATCGCGGTGCTGCTCGTCGACGGCCTCGGCTGGCACCAGATCCCGACCGCCGCGCCGTACGCGCCGACCCTGGCGGGACTGGCCGCGACCGCCGGCCGGCCGCTGACCTCGGGCTTCCCGTCGACCACGCCGACCAGCCTGGTGACACTGGGCACCGGCGCCGCGCCCGGCGCGCACGGCGTGCTCGGTTTCACCGTGCGGGTGCCCGGGACCGACCGGGTGCTCAACCACATCGAGTGGGCGGCCGACCCCGCGCCGCTGCGCTGGCAGCCGGTCCGCACCCAGCTGGAGCGCGCCCGCGCCGCCGGGGTCGCGGTGACGGTGGTGAGCCGGCCGGAGTTCGGCGGCAGCGGGCTGACGCTGGCCGCCAACCGGGGCGGCGACTACCGGGGCGCGGCCGGCGTCGACGCGCTCGCCGAGCGGATGCTCGCCGCCCTGGCCGCCGGGCCGGGGCCCACGCTGGTCTCCGGCTACCATCCCGACCTGGACCGGCACGGCCACCTCACGGGCGTCGACTCCGCGCCCTGGCGGATCGCCGCGGCCGAGGTGGACCGGCTGCTGGCCCGGCTCGTCGACGGGCTGCCGCCCGACGCCGCGCTGCTGGTCACCGCCGACCACGGCCAGCTCGACGTGCCGGCCGGGCACCGCTTCGACCTGGACACCGACCCCCGGCTGCGCGCCGGGCTGGCGGTGGTCGCCGGGGAACCCCGGGTCCGCTACCTGCACGTCACCCCCGGCGCCCTGGACGACGTCGTGGCCGCCTGGTCGGCGGTGCTCGGCGCCGCGGCCCGGGTGCGTACCCGCGACGAGGTGGTGGCCGCCGGCTGGTTCGGCCCGGTGCCGGAGGAACACCTGGCGCGCATCGGCGACGTGGTGGTGATCTGCAACGCCACGTACGCGGTGACCGCCTCCCGGTCCGAGCCGCCGGCGGTCTCCCGGCTGGTGGCGTACCACGGGGCCGACACGGCGGCCGAGATGACGATCCCGCTGCTGGTCGTACGCGGCTGACCGCCATCCCGGTCGGCCCGTCCGGGTGCGGTGTCGCAGGTCCGGGCTAGCCTGCGGGGATGGGCCGCAGCCAGTCGTTGCCCCGGGGCGGCGATCCCCGGTTCGGGCCGGACGCCGACGATTCCGGCTGCCCGATCCTGCACGTCGACATGGACGCCTTCTTCGCCTCGGTCGAGGTCCGCCGCCGGCCGGAGCTGCGCGGTCGGCCCGTCGTCGTCGGCGGCACCGGCCCGCGCGGGGTGGTGAGCTCCGCCAGCTACGAGGCCCGGCGCTACGGCGTGCGCAGCGCCATGCCCACCGCCCGGGCCCGGGCGCTCTGCCCGCACGCGGTCTACCTGCCGCCGGACTTCACGCAGTACTCGGCGGCCTCCGCCGCGGTCATGCAGATCTTCCGGGACGTCACCCCGCTGGTCGAGCCGCTCTCCCTGGACGAGGCGTTCCTCGACGTGGCCGGAGCCCGGCGGCTCTTCGGGTCGCCGGCCGCCATCGCCCGCCGCATCCGCGAGCGGGTCGCCGGAGAGCAGGGGCTGACCTGTTCGGTCGGCGTCGCCCCGAGCAAGTTCGTCGCCAAGCTCGGCTCGACCCGCGCCAAGCCCGACGGCCTGCTCGTCGTCCCGGCCACCCGGGTGCTCGACTTCCTGCACCCGCTGCCGGTGTCGGCGCTGTGGGGAGTGGGGGAGCGGTCCACCGAGACGCTGCGGCGGCTGGGCCTGGCCACGATCGGCGATCTCGCCGAGGCGCCGGTCGGCATGCTGCGCAAGGCGCTCGGCGAGGCGTCCGCCGCCGGGCTGCACGAGCTGGCCTGGGGGCGGGACCCGCGCCGGGTCAGCCCCGAGCACGCGGAGAAGTCGATCGGCGCCGAGGTGACCTTCGACGTCGACGTCACCGACCCGCTGGAGATCCGCCGGGCGCTGCTCGCCCTCGCCGAGAAGGTCGGCATCCGGCTGCGCCAGGCCGGGCAGGTCGGGCGCACCGTGTCGCTCAAGGTGCGCCTGGCCGACTTCCGCACCGTCAGCCGCTCCCGCACGGCGGGCGGGCCGACCGACGTGGCCAGGGAGATCTTCGACACCGTCTGGGGGCTCTACACCGTGCTCGACCCGGGTGAGCCCGTCCGGCTGGTCGGCGTACGGGTCGAGGGGCTCGCCGCCGCGCAGGAGACTCCGCGACAGCTCACCCTCGGCGCGCCCGAGCGGGGCTGGCGGGAGGTGGAGGCCGCCGCCGACGCCGCGGCTGCCCGTTTCGGGCGGTCCGTCATAGGTCCGGCCAGTCTGCTCGGGGTCCGCGAGGGACGACGAAATGAAAATCCACCCCGGCCGTAGGTCGTCCCGCTTTCCGACGCGCGAGGGCCCTCGTAGACTTGCGGGTAAGCAGCCGGTTGGCTGCCACGGTCTGTCGGCCCGACCGGGCCGACCAACGTGACCGGGGAGGAGTGCCGTGCCGCTCTCGGAGCACGAGCAGCGGCTGTTCGAGCAGATCGAGCGGTCGCTTGCCGAGGACCCCAAATTCGCCTCGGCCGTGCGCGCCAGCGATCCGCGCTTCCACGCGCGGCGTCGCCTGCTCGTCGCTGCCGGCGTGATGATCGCTGGGCTGGCCCTGTTGGTCTACGGCGCGGTGATCAAGACTCCGCCGCTGGCAGTGGCGGGTTTCGTCGTCATGCTGGCCTCGGCCGCGTTCGCGGTGCAGTCGCATCGTCGGGCGCAGTCACCGGACCTGCACGTCGTGGGCGGGACGACGAGTCGTCGTCACCCCCGCGGTCGGTCGGGTCGTCGGTCCTCGATCCTGGACCGGATGGAGGACCGGTGGCGGCAGCGCCCGGAGGGGCACCGCTGATTCCGACCCGCCGCTGAGGCGGGCCGCGACGACGACGAGTCGGCCGCCGGGACGCCCCGGCGGCCACTGACGCTTCCGCACGCCTCGGGCGGTTCCGCACGTCCCCGGGCGTGCGTCTTCGCATGTTCCGGTGTGCCGGTCCCGGGTTCCCGGCCACCCCGGCACCCGCCATCCGGGACACCCCACCGTCCCGCGACACCGCCCCGCGAACGCGACGGGCCGGTGGGGGCGGGTGTGCCCCTACCGGCCCGTTCGTCCGTCGGTCAGCGGGCCATGCGGCTCGCCAGCAGGCGACGCGGGTTCCAGCGCAGCAACCGGTGCCGGACCCGACCGCCCGTTGCCACCAGCCGGGACGACGCCTCGGCCGTGCCCATGCGCCAGCGCAGCAGCACCGACGGCGGCAGCACCGCGGCCACCAGGCGGGTGCGCCGGTCGGCCCGTGCGGCGAGCGCGGTGCGTACGGCGCGCAGGGCCGGCAGGAGCTCCTCGCCGGTCAGCGGGTCGCGGGCGTAGCGGGCGCGTTCCTCGGCGCGGCCGAGCAGGCGAACCGCCGTGGTCGCCCCCGCGTCGGCGGTGAGCGCCTCCCGGGACAACCGGTCGGCGGTCGCCCGGGGGGTCTCCGTCCGGTCCACCCGGACCCGGTAGTCCACCAGCGTGTCGAGCAGTTCGTCCCAGGCGGCGTGCGCGTCCGCCCGCGCCCGCTCCGCGTCCGCCAGCACCACCATGCGCCGCCCGTCCGCGGGCGCGTCGCCGGCGGTCCCGGGGCGCACCGCTGGCGCGGCCGGTGTCGCCGTGCCGCTGCGGCGCCGGCGCAGGGCCGCGCGGCGCAGCGCCGGCAGGGCGAGCAGAGCGAGCAGGGCCAGCACCGCGCCGGCGGCGTACCAGGGCCAGACCGGGGCCTGCTCGGTCGGTGCCTCGCCGCCGAGGGCCAGGCCGGAGTCGATGTCCTCCTCGGGGCCCTCCGGCCCCGCCGGGCCGGCCGACGGGCCGACGTCGCCGGGGGCGCTCGACGAGCCGGGGGTCGGCGTCTCCTCCTCCGGGGCGTCGGTGTCGGGCGCCCAGGCCGACCGGGTCGAGCCCTGCACGCCGTACGCCGGGGTGGCGTCGAAGGGCACCCAGCCGACCTCGTTGAAGTAGACCTCGGTCCAGGCGTGCAGGTTCCGGTTGGTCAGGGTGTACGTGCCGTCGTTGGAGTTGCTGCCGTTGGCGAAGCCGAACGCCACCCGGGCCGGGATGCCGGCGGCCCGGACCAGCCACGTCATCGCGGCGGCGTACTGCTGGCAGAAGCCGACCTTGTTGTCGAGGAAGTCGACGATCTCCCGCCCGCTGGTGCCGCCCTTGGTGCTGAGCGAGTAGGTGAAGCCGTTCTCCGAGGAGAAGTGTTCGTAGATCGCGCGGACCTTGTCGTACTCGGTGTCCTTGCCCCGCACCAGCGTGTTGACGAGCTCCTCGACCTCCGGCACCGGCGGCGGCGCGGGATGCAGGCGCCGTACGGCGTGGTCGGCCGGGAGCGGCTGGGACCGGCGCAGGGCGGCCGGCGTGTAGACCGAGCGCACGTAGTCGAACGCGTAGCGCTTCTCGCGCGAGTTGTCCCGGTTGGAGAAGACCACCTGGAGGCTCGGGTCGTACGCCCAGTTGCCGTTCAGGTCCTCGGCGCGTACCGGCTCGGTGTAGACCGGCAGCAGCGGCATGGTGAGGTTCTTCGTCACCTCGACCGTGGCCCGGTACGTCCGCTGCTCGACGCCCCGCGCCGACGGCGCGGGCAGGTCGCCGACGGGGCGGCCGGTGGGGGTGCCCTCCCGGAAGCCGCTCGGCGTGAGCTTGTCGGCCACCCCGAAGCGCAGGTAGAAGGGGTTGGTCTCGTTCGTGGTGACCTTGACCAGGTCGGCGACCTCGGACTGGTTGAGCTGCCCGCTCAACGCCGCGAAGAGGTCGATCCTGCCGGAGCCGCCCTGCCCGGGGCGGCCGTTGCCGTTGCCGCTGCCCGAACCGGCGCCCAGGGTGTCCAGCAGCCCGCCCGTCATGCCCGGCACGGCCAGCGGCAGCACCACGGCCAGCAGCACGCCCACCACCGCCAGCCGCCGGCCGGCGGCGGCCAGCGGCGAGGCCTCCCAGACGTCGACGTCCCGCCCGTCGCCGGTGAACCGCCGGCCGAACCGGCGGACCCGGTCGACGTTGTCGGTCACCAGCAGCCAGAGGTAGCCGGCGGCGCCGACGACGAACGGCACCGCCGGGACGCTGTCCACGTAGACCGCGACGGGCACCGAGTAGATCGCCAGCATCGGCAGGCCGGCGAGCGCCGGCCGACGCAGCCCGACGGTGAGCACGTCGACCACCACGGCCACCCCGCCGACCCCGAGCACCGTGACGAACAGCAGCGGGTCGGTGTCGGGCACCTTGACGCCGTAGGAGCGCATGTCCTCCAGGGAGCTGTCGAGCAGCTCGCCGAAGTGCGTGAAGGTCGACGGGGTGGGCACGATGCCCAACAGTTCGGCGCCGCCGGGGAAGAGCCAGGTCAGGGCCAGCGTCAGGCCGGCCAGCATGCCCAGCGCCTGGCCCCAGAGCGGAACCCGGGCCAGTCGGGCGAGCGCGGCCACGGCGGCGACCACGGCCACCGCGATCGTCGCCTGGATCAGCCACGTCCAGCGTTCGAAGATGGCCGACAGCGGCGCGGCGGCGAGCAGCGTCGCCGCGGCGGCCACGAAGCCCAGGTTCCGGTGGGCGATCATGAGGGGACCCTTCCGTTCATCGCATGCCGCCGGCCACCGTCTCGGCCATGGCCGCCCGCAGCGCGAAGCCCTGCGAACCGCGACCCGCCTGCGGCCACAGCGCGGGCAGCAGCGTGCCGTGGTCGACCCCGATGACCCGCCAACCGCTCTGCAACATGGCCAGCGCCGCGGCGCCGTGCGCGTGCTCGGCCTCGGCCCGGGCCTTGGCCAGCAGGTTGAGCCAGGTGGAGCTGTCGAGCAGGAAGCCGACGCAGGTGGCGCCGTTGCCGCGCAGCCCGGCCAGCAGCTCCGCCTCGGCCGTGCTCACCGAGCCGAACAGGCCGATGATCAGGCCGCCGTCCGACCGCTGCCGGACCCGCTGCACCAGCGTGGTCAGCTCGCCGAACTTGTCGAGCCGGACCTCGGCGAGGTGGTCGAGCAGCACCCCGTCGCCGGTCGCCTCCGACGCGTCCACGTCGGCGCCGGAACCGGTGACCAGCCGCAGCTTGTAGCCGGCCTGCCGCAGGTGCACCGCGATGCTCGCGGCGGCGGAGACCGCCCACTCGAAGGAGGCCGTCGGCCCGTCGCCGCGGTGGCCGTACGCGCGGGTGTCCAGCACCACGGTGGCCCGGCTCTCCCAGGGCTGCTCCTCCCGGCGCACCATCAGCTCGCCGGTGCGCGCCGTGGACTTCCAGTGCACCCGGCGCAGGTCGTCGCCCATCCGGTACTCCCGGGTGGCGGCGTCGTCCTCGCCGTGCACCGCGACCGAGCGGGCCCGGCTGTCGCCGCTGCCGGCGTACTCGCCGGGCAGGCGCACCGAGGGCAGCGGGGTGACCTGCGGGATGACGGTCAGGTGGTCGGTGCTCGGGAAGGCGCGGCTCAGCTCGCACAACCCGAACGGGTCGGTCATCCGGATCACCAGCGGACCCACCTCGTAGCGGCCGCGCACGTCGGCGCGCACCGTGTAGGCCACCGAGCTGGCCTGGTGGGCGCCGAGCCGCTCCAGCACCACCCGGGGCCGGCTGCCCAGCGCGTACGGCAGCCGGTCCTCCAGCAGCAGGGTGCCGGTGGGCAGCCGGGACATGTTCTGCAACCGCAGCACCACCCGGGAGCTCGCCCCGACGGGCACCCGGTGCGGGTCCAGCGAACGGTTGCAGGCCAGCTTGTAGCGGCTGCGCCCTACGTAGGCCGCGGCGAGCAGCGGCAGGATGGCCAGCAGCACGGCCACCCGGAGCAGGTCCTTCTCGCCGAGGATGCCGGCCGAGACCGCCGCCGCGACCGCGGCCGCGAGGAACGAACGGCCGCGGGTGGTCAGCCCTCGCAGCCCGTCGCGCACGTCACCGCCCCCGCGGCTCGTAGGTGGCTCGGCCGTTGCCCTCGCCCGTGGGGCGGGTGTCGTACGGGGAGCGCCCGCGGTCGTGCGGCAGCGGCAGCCGGTGCACCAGCTCGGAGACGATCGCGTCGGTCGTGCGCCGGGCGAGCTGGGCGTCGGCGGTGGGGATGATCCGGTGCGCGAGCACCGGCACGGCCAGCACCTGAAGGTCGTCGGGGAGGACGTAGTCGCGGCCCTCCAGGGCGGCCACCGCGCGGGCGGTGCGCAGCAGCTGGAGCGTGGCCCGGGGGGAGGCGCCGAGGCGCAGGTCGGACGCCTCGCGGGTGGCGGTGACCAGGTCGATCGCGTACTGCTTGACGGCGTCGGCCACGTGCACCTGCCGGACGTGGCCGATCAGCTGCCGCACGGTGTTGGCGTCGGAGACCGGCCGCAGCTCGTCCAGCGGGTCCGTGGCGCCGTGCCCGTCGAGCATCGCCAGCTCGGCGCTCGGGTCCGGGTAGCCCATCGCGATGCGGGCGGTGAACCGGTCGCGCTGCGCCTCGGGGAGGGGGTAGGTGCCCTCCATCTCGATCGGGTTCTGGGTCGCGATGACCATGAACGGCGTCTGGAGGTGGTAGGTGACGCCGTCGACGGTGACCTGGCGCTCCTCCATGCACTCCAGCAGCGCGGACTGCGTCTTCGGCGAGGCGCGGTTGATCTCGTCGCCGACGACCAGGTTGGCGAAGACCGCACCGGGGCGGAACTCGAAGTCGTGCGTCTCCTGGTTGTAGACGCTGACCCCCGTGACGTCGCTGGGCAGCAGGTCGGGGGTGAACTGGATGCGGCGCACGGAGCAGTCGATCGAACGGGCCATGGCCTTGGCGAGTTTGGTCTTGCCGACCCCGGGCACGTCCTCGATGAGCAGGTGGCCCTCGGCGAGCAGGACGGCCAGGGCGAGCCGCACGGTGGCGGTCTTGCCCTCGATGACCTGCTCGATGTTCGACACGATGGCTTCACTGGCGGCGCGGAACTCGTCGTGCGGCAACAGGCCGCCCACCTCGTCCCAGGTCTGTTGTGTCACGGGCCTCCTCCTCGTCGCCGGACGGCAGCTCTGTATAGAGCAGCTGGACCCGCCGTAGGGTTCGCGACGCCGAGCCTCGTCTGCCGCAGAAATCTCACTGGTCTCTCAGGCTAACCATGTTTCTCGCTGTCGCCGACCCCCGCAGGTAGACGGTCGGTTACGCACCGAATATTCGCCGGGTCGGGGGATCCGGCGGTCGCTCTCGGTGCCGCTCATGATCACGAAGGGCTGCCGCGGCGCGTACGTCCCCGCCCGCCCGTCCCGACCGGTGGTGGCGGGCGACGTGCGGGACCGGACGGCGGGGTACACTCCCGGTCATGGCCGGATTCTTCCTGCTTCTTACCGGGCCGTGCTGATGCGCTGACGCGTGACAGCACGGCGGCCCCTCCTGCGCGAGGGGCTTTTTTGTGTCCTCCGCCGGACGCCCCGGCGGGCGGCACCGGCACCGGCCCTGTGGCGGCGCGGCGCCGGTGGCGGACAGACCCGAGCCATACCGACATGACCGCGCCGAGCGAGGTCAGCACCCAGCCCGGCCGTGGCGTGGCCGGCGGCGACGAGCGAAGCGAGGAGACGCCATGAGTGAGGCAGCACCGGCCGACATTCCCCCGTTCCGGTACACCGCGGCCCTGGCCGAGGAGATCGAGCAGCGCTGGCAGGACGCCTGGGCGCGGGAGGGGACGTTCCACGCCCCGAACCCGACCGGCCCGCTGGCCGACCCCGGTCACCCCCGCGCCGGGGCGGAGAAGCTGTACGTCCTGGACATGTTCCCGTACCCGTCGGGCGCGGGCCTGCACGTCGGCCACCCCCTGGGCTACATCGGCACCGACTGCTTCGCCCGCTACCAGCGGATGGCGGGGCGCAACGTGCTGCACGCGATGGGCTTCGACGCGTTCGGCCTGCCCGCCGAGCAGTACGCGGTGCAGACCGGCACCCACCCGCGCACCACCACGGTGGCGAACATCGAGCGCTACAAGGCGCAGCTGCGCCGGCTGGGCCTGGCCCACGACGAGCGCCGCTCGGTGGCCACCATCGACACCGACTTCTACCGCTGGACGCAGTGGATCTTCCTGCAGGTCTTCAACTCCTGGTACGACACGGACGCGAAGCGGGCCCGCCCGATCGCCGAGCTGATCGCCGAGTTCGAGGGCGGCAACCGGCCGACCCCCGACGGCCGGCCGTGGGCGGAGCTGTCCGTCGCCGAGCGCCGGGCCGTCGTCGACGACCACCGGCTGGCGTACGTCTCGCAGGCGCCGGTCAACTGGTGCCCGGGGCTGGGCACCGTGCTGGCCAACGAGGAGGTCACCGCCGACGGCCGCTCCGAGCGGGGCAACTTCCCGGTCTTCAAGCGCAACCTGAAGCAGTGGATGATGCGGATCACCGCGTACGGCGACCGGCTGCTGGACGACCTGGACACGCTGGACTGGCCCGAGCCGATCAAGCTGATGCAGCGCAACTGGATCGGCCGCTCGCAGGGCGCGCACGTCGACTTCCCGACCGCCGTCGAGCCGATCCGGGTGTTCACGACCCGGCCCGACACGATCTTCGGCGCCACCTACATGGTGCTGGCCCCCGAGCACGAGCTGGTCGACGCGCTGGCGCCGGCCGCCTGGCCCGACGGGACGAAGGACGCGTGGACCGGCGGGCACGCCAACCCGCGCGCGGCCGTGGAGGCGTACCGCAAGGCGGCGGCGGCCAAGACCGACGTCGAGCGGCAGGCCGACACGAAGGAGAAGACCGGCGTCTTCGTCGGGGCGTACGCCACCAACCCGGCCACCGGGGCGCGGATCCCGGTCTTCATCGCCGACTACGTGCTGGCCGGCTACGGCACCGGCGCGATCATGGCGGTGCCCGGCCAGGACGAGCGGGACTGGGCCTTCGCCGAGGTCTTCGAGCTGCCGATCGTGCGTACCGTGCAGCCGGCGGAGGGCTTCGACGGCAAGGCGTACACCGGGGACGGCCCGGCGATCAACAGCGCCGCGCCCGAGCGCGGCCTGGACCTGGACGGCCTGGGGGTGGCCGAGGCGAAGGCCCGGATCATCGAGTGGCTGGAGGCCAACGGGCACGGCGCCGGCGCGGTGACCTACCGGCTGCGCGACTGGCTGTTCTCCCGGCAGCGTTACTGGGGCGAGCCGTTCCCCATCGTGTACGACTCCACCGGGGCGGCCATCGCCCTGCCGGAGGAGATGCTGCCGGTCGAGCTGCCCGAGGTGGACGACTTCTCGCCGCGCACCTTCGACCCGGAGGACGCCGACAGCAACCCGGAGACGCCGCTGTCGCGCCGGCGCGACTGGGTCGAGGTGGAGCTGGACCTGGGCGACGGCCCGAAGCGCTACACCCGCGAGACCAACGTGATGCCGCAGTGGGCCGGCTCGTGCTGGTACGAGCTGCGCTACCTGGACCCGACGAACTCGCAGCGGCTCGTCGACGCCGAGAACGAGGCGTACTGGATGGGGCCGCGCGGCGAGGGCGACTGCGGGGGCACCGACCTGTACGTCGGCGGCTCCGAGCACGCCGTGCTGCACCTGCTGTACGCGCGCTTCTGGCACAAGGTGCTGTACGACCTGGGGCACGTTTCGTCGTTCGAGCCGTTCCGCAAGCTGTTCAACCAGGGCTACATCCAGGCGTACGCGTACACCGACGCCCGGGGCGCCTACGTGCCGGCCGAGGAGGTCACCGAGCGCGACGGCGGCTTCTACCTGGGCGACACCCAGGTCAAGCGCGAGTACGGCAAGATGGGCAAGTCCCTGAAGAACGTGGTCACGCCGGACGAGATGTGCGCCGCGTACGGGGCGGACACGTTCCGCGTCTACGAGATGTCGATGGGGCCGCTGGAGGTGTCCCGCCCGTGGGAGACCCGGGCGGTGGTCGGGTCGTACCGGTTCCTGCAGCGGGTCTGGCGGGCGGTCGTCGACGAGCAGACCGGCGCGCTGCGGGTCACCGACGCCCCCGCCGACGCCGCGACCCGGCGACTGCTGCACAAGGCGATCGACGGGGTGCGTGGCGACATGGAGGCGATCCGGTTCAACACCGCGATCGCCAAGCTGATCGAGCTGACCAACGGGCTGACCCGGCTGGCGGAGACCCCGCGCGAGGTGGCCGAGCCGCTGGTGCTGATGCTGGCGCCGTTCGCCCCGCACGTCGCCGAGGAGCTGTGGCGCCGGCTGGGGCACGACACCTCCCTGACGTACGCGGACTTCCCGACCGCCGACCCGGCGCTGCTGGTGGCGGAGACGGTGACCTACCCGGTGCAGATCAACGGCAAGGTGCGCGGCCGGGTCGAGGTCCCCGCCGACGCGCCCGAGGAGACCGTCCGCGCGGCGGCCCTGGAGGCGGTCGCGTCCTCGCTGGCCGGCAAGGAGCCCCGCAAGGTCATCGTGGTCAAGGGCCGCATGGTCTCCGTGGTCGCCTGACCCTGCCCTGAGGAAGGGCCCCTCCGGTAGCTCCCGAACCGGAAGGGGCCCTTCCTCCTTTCCTCCCTCCCGCGCTGTTTCCCGCGTCAGGGGTCGCGGCGGTGGGTGGCGGTCACGGCCGTGAGCGCTGCGGCCAGGGACCAGGCGGCGAGGGTCAGCCAGGCGCCGGTGACCGTGGCCGGGAACGGGTCCGGGTTGATGACGTCCGGATGCACCTCGATCAGTCGCAGCCAGGCGGCGAGGGGCAGGGCGTCGTGCAGCTCGGCGATCCACCGGTGCTCGTCGCTGTCGACCAGCATCGGCGCCAGCAGGAGCACCGCCGTGGCCGTGGCCACGGCTGCGGCGGCGTGTCGGGTGAGCGCGCCCAGACCCATCCCGACCAGCGCGCACACGGGTACCAGCACGGCGCTCGCCGCGACGGCGCGCAGCACCCCCGGCTCGCCGATCGACCAGCCGGCGGCCCGGTCGGCGAGGATCGCCTGGGACACCCAGAACGCGGTCGCCGCGGTGACCGTGCCGAGGACGAGCATGACGGCGGTCAGCACGGCGGCCTTCGCGGCGACCACCGCCCGGCGGGCGGGAACGGCGGCGAACGTGGCGCGGATCAGCCCGCTCTGGTGTTCGCCGACGATCGTCAGGGCGCCGACGGTGGCCGAGGCGAGGACCAGCAGCAGGTAGCCGGCCTCGGGGAAGGCGTCGCGCACCGGCCCGTACAGGCGGAACATCTCCCGGCGCCCCTCGGGGTAGGTCGGCCAGTTCCGGTGGTCGGCGAGGCTGGCGTTGACGCTCGTGCCGACCACGAACAGGAAGACCAGCGGCAGCGTCCAGCGGGTCGAGCGCAGCGACCACAGTTTGATCCACTCGGCGGCCAGCAGGTCCCGGAACCGGACCGGCGCCCCGGTCACGGCCGGTCGGCGGGTCGGCGCGGTCACGACGGTCATCGGGTCCCCTCCCCGGCGAGGTATTCGACGCTGGCGGCGGTGAGTTCCATGAACGCCTCCTCCAGCGAGGCGGTGCGGGTGGTCAGCTCGTGCAGCCCGATGCCGTGGGCGAGGGCGAGGTCGCCGATCCGGGCGGCCGGCAGGCCGGTCACCACGAGCGCCCCGGTGTCGGCCGGTCGCACGTCGGCGCCCTCGGCCGCCAGCACGGCGGCCAGCGTCGCCGGGTCGGGCGTGCGGACGGTCACGCTGGCCCGGGTGCTCCGGGCGGCGAACTCGGCGAGGCTCTGTTCGGCGATCAGTCGGCCCCGGCCGATCACCACGAGCCGGTCGACGCAGTTCTGCATCTCGCTCATCAGGTGGCTGGAGACGAAGACCGTGCGACCCTCGGCCGCCAGCCGCCGGAACAGGTCCCGTACCCACCGCACCCCCTCCGGGTCGAGGCCGTTGAACGGCTCGTCGAAGAGCAGCACGGGTGGATCCCCGAGCAGCGCCGCGGCGATCCCGAGCCGCTGCCGCATGCCCAGGGAGAAGCCGCCGATCCGCCGCCGTGCGACGGCCGACAGCCCCACCTCCCGCAGCACCTCGTCGACCCGGCCGCGCCCGATGCCGTTGCTGCGGGCCAGGGCCGACAGATGGGCCACGGCGCTGCGTCCGCCGTGCACGTCCCCGGCGTCGAGCAGCGCCCCGGCGTGGTGCAGCCCGCGCGGCCGGTCGGCGAACCGGACCCCGTCCACGGTGACGGTGCCGCTGGTCGGCGCGGTGAGTCCGATGATCATCCGCAGGGTGGTGGACTTGCCGGCCCCGTTCGGGCCGAGGAACCCGGTCACGTGGCCGGGGCGCACGCTCAGGGTGAGGTCGTCGACGGCCGTCGTGCGGCCGTACCGTCTCGTCAGGGCGTTCAGTTCGATCACCCGACCCACGCTGCCCGGCGACGGCCGGCGAGGCGTCGCCCCGCCGGCCACATCCGGCGGGCGGCGGTCAGCCCCGGGGCGTACGCCCGTGGGCCGATGCCCGGGCGGCGGCAGGCTGGCTACCGTGTGCGCATGGATACGACCGCGCCGCCGCCGCGCCGCGCCTCGTCGCTGGCGCGGACGGTGCTGCCCTGGGTCGGCGTCGCGGTGCTGCCGGTCGCCGTGCTCATGGCCCCGGTGGTGGCGTCGAGCCGGAACGGCGTGGGGTTCGGCGACTGGTGGCTCTCCGAGCGTTACCTGGTGCCGCTGCTGGCGGTGGCCCCGCCCGCCGGCCTGCTGCGGCGCCGGCCGGTGCTGGCCCTGGCGCTGATGCTCGTCGCGGCGTGCGTGGTCACCGTGGTCGTCAACGTCCCGGAGGACGGCTACCTGGTCGACATCTGGTACGCGCAGTTCCTGGCGGTGGACCTGGTGGTGGGGCTGATCGCGGCGGGGAGGTCCCGCCGCGTCTCGGTGCCGGTGGCCGTCGTGGCGCTCGCCGTGCAGATCACCGCGAGCTTCGTGAACCCCTCCACCGACCCGGTGAGCCGGGCCATGATCTCCGTGCTGGCGGTCGTCACCGCGTGGACGGTCGGCAACTCCGTGCGGGCCCGGCGCGGCTACGCCGAGGCGCTCCGGTCGCACGCCGCCGCCGAGGCGGTCACCGCCGAGCGGCTGCGCATCGCCCGCGAGCTGCACGACATGGTCGCCCACAGCATCGGGGTGATCGCCATCCAGGCCGGCGTGGGGGCCCGGGTCATCGACACCCAACCGGCGCAGGCCCGCGCCGCGCTGGCCACCATCGAGGCGACCAGCCGCGACACCCTGGCCGGCCTGCGGCGTACGCTCGGCGCGCTGCGCCGCCCGCAGTCGGAGTCGGCGTCGCTGGATCCGACGCCCGGGCTGGACGACCTGGACCGGCTGGTCACGGCCGCCGCCGACGCCGGGGTGCGGGTGGACCTGCGGCGCGGCGGCGAGCGGCGGCCGGTCCCGGCCGAGGTCGACCTCGCCGCGTTCCGGATCGTGCAGGAGGCGCTCACCAACGTGGTACGACACGCGGGCAGCGACCGGTGCCGGGTCACCGTCACGCACGGCCCCGACGAGGTCGTGGTGGAGGTCGTCGACGACGGTCGGGGCGGCACGGTCGGCGGCGAGGGGCACGGCATCGTCGGCATGCGGGAACGGGTCGCCCTGGCCGGCGGCCGGTTCCACGCCGGGCCGCGCCCGGAGGGCGGCTTCCGGGTGGCGGCCTGGCTGCCGGCGCCACCGGCGGCGAAGGAGCCGGTCGGCTCGCGGCCCGGGACGGGGGAACGGTGACCGTCCGGGTGCTGCTCGTCGACGACCAGCCACTGGTCCGCGCCGGCCTGCGGGTGCTCATCGCCGACGCCCCCGACATCGACGTCGTCGGCGAGGCGGGCACGGGGGCCGACGCGGTGCGGCTGGCCCACGAGGTCGTGCCGGACGTGGTGCTGATGGACCTGCGGATGCCCGGCATGGACGGCATCCGGGCCACCCGCGCGATCACCGCGCACGGCGGCGTCACCCGCGTCCTCGTGCTCACCACCTTCGACGACGACGAGCACGTGCACGCCGCGCTGCGCGCCGGCGCGAGCGGGTTCCTGGTCAAGGACATGGCGCTGGACGACATCCTCAACGCGGTCCGGGTGGTCGCCGCCGGGGACGCGCTGATCGCCCCCGGGGTGACCCGCCGGCTCATCGCCGAGTTCGCCCGCCGGCCGACCCCCACCGCCCCGACCCGGACCCTCGACGGCGTCACCGAGCGGGAGCGCGAGGTGCTGACCCTCGTCGGCCGGGGCCTGTCCAACGGCGAGATCGCCGCCGAGTTGGTGATCAGCGCGGCCACCGCCAAGGCGCACGTGGCCCGGCTGTTCGGCAAGCTGGGCGCCCGCGACCGCGTGCACCTCGTCATCGCCGCCTACGAGGCGGGGCTGGTCTCCCCGTCGCGGTGACGCGTCGTCCTGGCGGGCGCGGCCCGCTGGCGGCGGTGGCCCCGGGCGGTCAGCGCAGGGCGGCCGCCACCGTAGCGCGATGGTCGGTGAGCCAGTCGTGCCAGCCGCGGATCATCGGTGGCACCCCGGCGTCGCGCAGCCGGCGCATGCTCTCCTCGCCCCGGTCCGCGCCGGCCACGATGCCCCGCCAGGTGCCGTCGAGCTGGGCGAGCATCACGTCGACCAGTTCGGCGCGGGGCAGCGCGAGCGGCTCCGCGCCGGCCGCCTCGTAGGCGTCGCAGAGCAGCCGGGCGCGCCGGCCCAGCTCCGCCGGGTCGGCGTCCGGCCCCAGCGCCGCCCAGTGCCAGGCGGCGAAGGCGACGTCCTCGACCCGACGGCCGGGCGCGGCCAGGTCCCAGTCGATCAGCGCCACGGGCAGCGGGCCGGCGGGGGAGTCCCGGTACACCGTGTTCTTCGGGGACAGGTCGCGGTGGCAGACCGTCTCGGCGTCGCCGGCCAGCGGGCTGCCCGCACAGGCGTCGTGCAGCCGCCGGAGCAGCTCGGCCAGCCGGGTCAGCGCCGGATCGGCGAAGTACGCCGGGTCCTCCCGGTCCCGCCACGGCACCCGGCCGTCGACGTGGCTGAGCACCTGCCGGCCCCGCTCGTCCGTGCCGAGGTGGCGGGGCGCGACGTCCGCGCCCACCCGCTCCAGGTGCCGCAGTAGCGCGGCGACGAAGTCGGCGTTCTCCGGCGGCGTACGCCGGACGGTGTCGCCGACCCGGACGACCTCGGCGACGAAGCCGCCGCCCAGCCGCTCCTCGGCGGCCCCGTCGGCGCGGCCGGTGGCACCGGTCGGCTGCCGCCGCCCGCGTCCCGGCCCGCTGTCCCCGCCCGCGCCGGGCGGCCCGCTGC